>CAMWHX010000008.1 GCA_947174155.1 uncultured Porphyromonadaceae bacterium | reverse complement strand
CCATATAAATGCAAAGTTAGTAATATCCGATGAATTCTGCAAATCGTTATCTCGGAAGCGCGCTAAAAAGCCGGAAATGTTAACTATTTGTTCCTTCTTAATTTGTGTACTTCGGAAAGTCTTACTAACTTTGTAAAACCTTAGGGCAACGGTCGATCCGGAGTACAAATTTACGGTCACGAAGTATTACCAAGTCCGAAAAAACAACAGATATGCTTATAAGCGTAGATAATTTCAAGTCAATCAGTCACGTTGTAGATATCGATTTGACGGGGCTAACAGTTCTTGCCGGTGTCAATAGCAGTGGAAAGAGCTCGTTAATCCAGGTCCTTTTGCTACTCAAGCAGACCCTTGATCGCCAGTCAAGTTATTTATTGAATCTGTCGGGTCCATATGTGTTTACTGACTCGCTTATGGACCTTATCCATAATAAGAAAAGTGGCATCATGGGCTTCTCCATTAGGGTCTTAAAGGATGAACTTGAGGGAACTTCCATTCAGGATTTCATTAGTAATAAAACACCTATAGATTATCTGGAGGTATCGGTGACATTCCGGGTGAAGAATAGAGGTTCTTATCAGGTCAGCGGTTTCAAGCTTGTTGTGAAATACGGGGATGGTGAGGAGATATTAGATCTGACCAAAGTATCGCAGCGCAATAAATACAACTTAAGGTATGAAGGCAAAGAATATAGGAATATAGTACTTGATGAATATTCTTTTGCTAATTTCTTTCCGGTATTTATTAAATATAATGATACCTCATTTGATCTGCCTATTGTCAAGGCTGCGCGTGAAACTCTGATAACTGTATTGGCTAAATTAGCGTATATCGCTCCACTTAGGGTTGCACCCGTGCTTGCCCGTACTTATCTGACGGATGTCAAGACAAACCAGGTTAATCCCGATGGTGAGAATACTCGTTTCATATTGGATAAGCTTGCCAATGAAGACAGGCCTCGGCTGGAGATGATAAAAGAGTGGATTTGCAAAAAATTCCATCTTGCCAAGGATCTGAATGTCGTCAAGGAATCAGGTAAGCGATTTCGTGTTGTAGTGACAACCAATGAGGATGTTACAGTTGACCTCATGCATATGGGGTTTGGTATAAGTCAAATTCTCCCCATCATAACACAAGGATGTATTTCCGCTCAGAATTCTCTTTTAATAGTTGAAGACCCGGATGTGCATATGCACCCAAGTATCCAAGCATCTATGGCAGATTTCTTTCTGTATCTGTGTAAGGAGCGCGGGGTTTCTGTCTTGGTAGAAACACACAGTGATCATTTTGTGACACGTCTTAGGCGTCGGGTCGCAGAGGGAGATGTCTCTGCGGATATGATACATTTGATATTCGTAGAGATGTCTTACGGTGAGAGTTTATACCAATCAATTCCGTTGTCGGCACATGGAAGATTATTGGGATCAATGCCTGCCGGATTTATGGATACGCTTGATAAAGATTTCCGCGCAATTCTTGAAGCCGGCAGGAAATGAGAATAGTTTTAGCTCCGTATATGCCTCTGATACTTGAGGCAGAGGATAATATCGAAGGGTTTCTTAACTTATGCTTGCATGATCTTCCTTCAGGCATTATTCTGATTGTCCCGGATAAATGGGAGGAGATTATTTCCCGGAACTCTTTTATCGCCGGTTCATACGAACTTTTCAGTCTCCTTTTGCAATTACCTGTAGTTGAACTTAGCCATTCAAATAAGGCTGCGTACATTCGCGTGAATCCGGATATCTTGAATAAGATGGAAGACTCCTCACGTGAGACAGTACGTCAGCAGCTATATGCGCTATCTCAATATGATGATGCTCGAAGGGTGTTTGCCGGTAGCGAGCAGCCTGTAAATATTTTTACTGTATCCTATGATCGCCATTCCGTGGTAATAGACAATTATAGTCCGCGCGGTATTAAGTCGTTTATTGATTATTATAATTCCTTACGTCCAAGGCTCGAACAGCTTAAGCATTTTCAGAGGACGCGTAGAGCGGGAGGAGAGGAGATATCTCCCTTTTCCGCGTATGACAAAGGTGACGAGACATATGCTAATGAACTTCTGCAAAAAGCATTTGAAGAACATCAAGGCGATGTAAATGATCGAACATATCTATACACCTATGATAGAAAGAATAAGACATACGTGCAGTTTCGTCCCGGACGTAATGGAGTTTATCATGGAATGGATATAGATACTGAAACCGCGAGGATGAAAGCGCCGGACTTAGTCCATCGCTACCATAGATAATTGAATCCTTGCGATGTCAGTGTCACTATTACCATAGTAGGTCAGAAGGGGTAGCCGATGGCGAGGTGGAAGGCGAAGGCATCGCGGAAGGCCACGTTGAAGTAGTGGGGGGTGCCGTTGGTGTAGGGGGTATGCAGCCCGTAGCCGAGATCACCTCGGATCACCATCATTCCTATGTCGACACGGAGGCCTACACCCGTGCCGAGAGCTATGTCGCGCAGGAAGGTCTTCGCCTGTAGCATGCCGCCGGGTCGCAACGGGTCCTCCTTCAACAGCCAGACGTTACCGGCATCCAGGAAGACCGCACCATGCAGGATGCTTATGATCGGAAAACGGTATTCCGTATTCAGCTCCAGCTTAAACGTACCCGTCTGATCGAAGTAGCCGTTGATCTGGTCGCGAGGTGCCCGATAGGAGCCGGGACCTATCGACCGCACCGTGAAGGCGCGTATGGAGTTGGCACCACCGATGTAGAACTGCTCGGAGTATGGTACCTCCCGTGAATTGCCGTAGGCGTGTTCGGCACCAATGAGGGCGCGAGACACGAGCCACTGGTCACTCCCGCGGACGAGTCGACGGTTGTAGACCAACTGCAGCTGACCCTTGACAAACTGCGAGAAGGGGGTGCCGAATAGCTTCTTTTCACCCTTGATGCCGCAGGCTCTGTAGATGACATCGAAGAGGTTGCCGGCTTCGGTAAACTGGGCCGTGAAGGTGATGCCGTTCATGTTGTCGAGCCACTTGTCAAGGGTATAAGTGTAGCTCAGCTGCGGTATGAAGCGACTTTTGAAACTCTCCGCGATAGCGGGGTTGAGAGCCATCACGGAGTCAAAATCGGCCGTGGTGTGGATAAGTTTGTTATAGGTCAGCTTGAAAGGGGTCAGCTGGTGCACGGTGTGGCGTGTGGCACGCCATTCGTATGTGATGCCGCTACTGTACTCAGCCATCTTGAAGTAGTGAGGACGGTTGAGAATGCTTGCCGACAGATTGATCGTGGTCCAGTTAATGTCGCGGCGTGTGCGCGGGATAAACTTCGGAGCCAGGAGTCGCGGGAAGGCCAGCGAGGTGTTGATGCCGAACTCATAGGAGTTGAAGACCGAAGACTTATCGCGCCCCGTCTGCCACTCGTAGGTGCCGTAGAGCTGCACGTTAAACTTCTCGGCGCCTCCGAAGAGATTGTGATGAGTCAGGTTTGCCACCAGACCGGGCCCTATATAGCTGTTGGACTTCGAAGTGGCGTTGACCTCAAGACTCGCCTCCATCGGACGGTCGAAACGACAGTTGATGAAGACGTCGAGTGTCGGATTGTCGCCTGTGTCCACAGGCACGGGCTGTATGGTGATATCGCTGAATATGCCGAGGCGGGAGAGGCGTGTCTGTGTGGCATCCATGCTGCGCACGGCGAAGGTGCGACCCTCGCGGAAGGTGATACACTCCGGAATCAGCGACTTGCGCAGGCGTCCCGGGCGCATCAGTATGACGTCACCCCTCTTGTCGGAGCGCACGATGGTGTCGGGGGTGCCGGGATGACGGGTGCTTCGACGCATGACGGTGGTGTAGATATCACCGGTACGATACTGCTTGTAGCATAATGCCGGGACGTTGTCGGCCATGTCGAGCGCCAGCACCACACTGCCCGGATTCATAAACGTATCAGCCATAAACTCTATATACTCCGGCCGCATGTAGTAGTATCCCTTGTTGCGCAGGATATTGACCATCTTGATGCGGGCCGAGGCCAGAGAGTCCACACAGAAGGGTTCGCCCCGCTTCAGCAGGGGGCTGAGGCGCGCCAGAGAGTCGATGGCACGACACAGCGGGATCGAGTCGCGGTTGAGCAGAATGAGGGAGTCCACACGGTTGACCGGAGCTACATTGACGGTATATTCCAGACGTGCCTTCTTGGGGTTGCGTTTATCGTAGATGACATCATACTGAGCCGTAGAGCCGAAATATCCGTTGTCGTCAAGAAGCTCCTCCACCAGACGGGTACGGGCCTTGGCCTTGACATCCGACACCAGCACGGGGCGTCGGGCGAAGGTGCGGTATATCAGTCCCTTGAGGCCCTTGGCCGAGTCAGACATATTGTTGTAGATCCAGAGGCCGATGGGGAAGGGTGTACGCATATAGGGGCTCATCAGAGGCATCGGATTATTGGGAGCCACGTTGAAGTCCTGCTTGATCTCCGAGACGAGGGCATCGGGAAGTTTCTCACCCTCGGCCGGATTGATCCTGATACTCTTGACACCGGTGTAGAGGGTCTGATCGGGACCGAGTTTGCGAGTCGTACTGCACGCGGCCAGAAGCAGAAGCGTGAAAGCACACGGCAACAGCCCTCTCATGGCGTGGCGCGAGGAAAGCGAAGAGATTGAGGAGAGTATTATATGTAGTGACTTCGTGAAGTGATTCATTTGTCAGAGGTAGTGGTAGGTTTACGGGTGATATCGACGGGGCGACCTTCCGAGCCGTCAGGCAGGGTGTCAGTCGGTTGCGCGGGAGATTCAGCGGGGGTGGGCACGGAGTCTGAGGAAGAAACCGTGGGCTCATCCTTACGCCGCTTACCCCAGAGGCGGAAGAGTGAGCGCAGGTTGGAGAGTCGGCGACGCATGACGATACCTACACCGGTCTCGGTCACCTCACCCTCCAGGATGTTTTCATATCCCATGTGGCGGAAGAGCTTGACAGCCAATGTCGAGGTCGAAGTCTGGCGGAGCATGTACTCGAAGCTGATATCGCTGATGAGGTTTTCGGCGAAATTCTCATCATTATTCGCGTTGTCAGTATAGTTGCCCCCGATGAGGATCTTGAATCGGTTGTTGAAGAGTGATTTCGACAACTGATAGGAGTAGCTCGTAGCCGTCGAAGTCTGACCGTTGGTACCCGTCTGATACTGGTCGATACCGAAGGAGAGGTCGACACCCTTGATGGTGCGTGCCGCTAAGGAGTTGAGTTGTGAGGCCAGCATGCTGTAGAGCTGGTTGGTCACCATATTGGAGTTTACTGTCTTGGCTCCCGCGGCGGTGTACTGACCGGTGATGAGGAGATTCATCGCCTGGGTAGATCTCTGGTCGGGACTCATCGACTGCAACTGATTCTGGATACTCATATCGTCATTTGTGGAGAGGTCAAACTGCACCTGAGGCGATTCCAGAGTGCCGGTGACGTTGAGGCCGACGAGGAAGTTGACCTGCTGTGTTGTGGAGCCCTGCATGACGCTGGCGCGGACCTCATCTGTGGCATGGATATTCAAGACGGGATTCATCATCTGACCGTTCCAGACGACGTTGCTCCCCTGTTCAAACTCAAATTTCTTCTCACCCATCAGCTGCACGTTGTAGCGTACGAATCCTTCACCGAGATTCAGGGTGCCGTTCAGGCGTTGGTCTCCCATATAATTCTGGAAGAAGGTGAGAGTGCCCGAGGGAGCGAGCTGCACCTTGCCGCTTCCGCTGGTATTTTTCGGTATGACCACGATGACGTTGGTGCCGGGAGATATGGTGGCCGAGGCATTGATACGCATCGCCATGGTCTGTGTAGCCTTGTCATCGGTAGCGACCTGTGTGGTGTCGGAAAGATTGACGAAACGCACCACGTTGCTCTCCGTAGTCCCCATTAGTGCATCCGAGGTCATGTCGAGCGTGTAGGTGACATCCGTGCCGGAGAGGACGTTGAGGTTGGCGTTGATATCCATCACCTGCAGCGAGCCCTTGACAGAGGAGTTGAGATCCATGAATAGCTTGCCGAAGACCATGCCGCCATCGCGATCCGTATTGTTGAGCAACTGGAAGTTATTGGCATTCGCCGTCAGATTCAGGCGTACGTCAGTCAGATGGGAGGCATCGACGGTGCCGTCGATGGTCAGCGGATTGGCGTTGGCAGCCAATATATTGAATTTATTGAAGCGCAAAACATTGTCGCGAACCGTAATCGGGTCCTCATCCAGTTTGAGCGCCGTGCCGAGCATTGACACGAAGACACTCACGGAGTCGCAGGCCACCTGTCCGTTGAGGACGGGGGCTGCAAATGTGCCTGTCAGGTCCATACGTCCGCTCAGCGTGCCGCTCAGACGAGCGACGTCATATCCCAGGAAGGGGTTGGCCACGGAGAGGGGGAAGTCAGATAGGGTCAGGAAGGTGTTTTGCGGCTGAAGCGTATTGGCCGCCGAGTCAGGTACAAGCTCGGTGTGGACTACCAATGAGGGCTCGCCGTTGACCTTCAGTGACACGGTGGCACGCGTATCGCCGGCGTTGTCTCGCCCGGCTTGCAGACCGAGGTCGAAGTCACCCACACGGTGACCGTCATAGGTCAGGTCGGTGAGTTGCAGACCGCCGTCACCCTCCAGGCTCTTGCCATCGTAGTCGAGCACGAGGTCGGAATCAAGCGTGCCCGCAATCGGAGGAGGATCGAGCATGATGTTGATAAACTGCGCGATCTTGATGTTGTCGAGCTTCATGTGGAGCGAATTGCCGTCGTGAGTCTTTGAAGTCTCCGTAGCGAGGAGGATTGACGACTCCGCACTCTTGGCCTGGAGGTTGGCATCCACACGGTTGGTATTGAAATTGTAATCGATATGGTTGTCGATATTGAATTTCCAGGGTATATAGCCGATCATAGCGCTCAGCGGGGTGAAATGGACCGTGGCGATACTGTCGGTGAGCGCAGCCGTCATACCGAGGCGGTATCCCTGTTCACCCTTTATATTATGCTGATTCAGGGAGAGAGAGAGACGGTTGTTGGCCAGATAGCCGTTGACGTTGACATCGGCAAATTCGCTCATCGGGCCGGGGCCGTTGCCGATATGCAGGGCGTAGTCGAGCAGATCGCCTCGCTGCTTGAGACGCAGGGTGATCGAGTCCAGCTCCATGCTTCCGGTGTTGAGTCCAAGCAGCTCACCGTAGCCCTTGACGATGGAGTCCTTTCCTATATCAAGGCGCATCGTATCCATCGACAGGCCGGTCGGTTTCAGGAATCCCGCGAGGAGCCCCTGATCATCAGCAGACAGGCGCAGGCGGAACATCGGCAGGTCCTGTTGCAGTTTCGCCATATCGAGGCGCCGAGCCGCCAGCTGCGGTTGCACGCTTGCGGCGATAGCCGAGAATGTGTCGATCACCTTCTTGGCGTTGTACGGGCTCTCAAAAAGGAGGCTCGCACGGTCACCGTCGAGAGCGAGATAGGTATCGGCGAGGGTAGAGCGCACCTTGGCTTTCAGACCTCCCGGAGCGCTGTATTGCGCCTCACCGACAGTCCAGTCGAGCGCGGGCATGTCGAGGTCTATGTCATAGAGCCAGCGAGCGGGTGAGGCCGTGCCGGAAGCGGTCAGGGTCACTGAGCCACCGTTGGGTGTCGGACTCAGCCCGAGAGCTTGCAGATCGGCGTGACGCACGTCGGCACTGATATCGAAGCGGTAGTCATCCTTTGCGATAGTGCCGATCCCGGAGAGGGAGAAGTCGCAGGCGGGATTTGGAGAGGAAGCGTCGATAGTAAACTCCCCGTGGTGCAGTTGGACTCGAGCTTGCAGGTCACGCAGCATATGCTCGTTATATTCAGCGCGTGTCAAGTCGAGCCGGATATCGGTCGCGGCTCCCGGGCGCTCCGGGTTGAAACCTGCCCCTGAGGCTTGCAAGCGTGCCGACACGTGTCCTACACCCAAGGTGGGAGCGAAGGGACGCACGTTGAGGTTATCGAGCTGCACGTCGGCGGTATAGCGTTCGGAGGTCAGTCCGACTTTACCGTTTCCGATGACGTTGCCGGCCGTTGAGGTCAGTTTGAAGTCAGCGCCATAAGTCTGCCGGTCAGCGGTGGCTGTCCCTTGGAGGCGCATCTTCGGGAGTGTCATATCCTTGATGCCCGCAAGACGCTGAGCCAAAGCAGGATTAGAGAGTTCGCCGTCAAAGGTCACCTTTCCGACAAGTTTCTTCATGTCCAGAGCATCCGCAGCATATCCGGATGCACGCAGTGAGAATGTGCCCGGCACGGCCACGTCAAGGCGTTTGATCTCCGCCTTGTCAAGACGTCCCCGGGCCTCCACAGCGAGCGAGACGGGGGAGCGTTGCGGCATCTGACGGGTGTAGGGACTCAGAGAGGGCATGAAGGCCTCGATATCGGGCCATCCGAGAGAGGCGTCTATCGAGGCGTCGAGAGGGGCCTGCGGCTCCATCTGCATCAGCGCGAAGGGGAGTCCGGCTGTCACCCCGACGTGAGACCAGGGGGTGTTGACATCCAGATCGCTGAGCGAGAGACCCGACTCATCAATGCCGACGGTGCCCGATCCGCTTGTGATTTGCAGACCGGAGCGCTCAGTGCCCTGCAGCCGGAATACCGGCAGACGCAGGGTCGAGGCGGCGTTGTAGAAATCAGCTATGCCGATACCCAAGTCTGTGACCTTGATATAGGAGGCGTCGAATCCCGGCAGAGGGGTGTATCCCTTGACCGCATAGAGGGCGTTGAAGCGGTCCAGAGTCACCGAGTCGCCGCGGATCACCATCGGGGGAGAGGAGGGGGTGTTGGCTGTCGAGTCAGGGACGGGAGCCGGATGAGCGGCAATGTATTCCGGTGAAGGAGTCAGATAGACCGCATCTCCGTTGGCGCCTGTGAGGGCACGGGCCGTGATGAGATTCTTTGAGAGATCGACCACACCGCCACGCACTTCAAGAGAACGGGCTTTGAGTTTCAGCGTGTCGATGGTCGGAAGCATTGACATCCCGAAGGTGAAGCGGTCCAGACGCAGACGCTCGGCGCGAATCACCATCTGTGTGGGTGTCGAATCTGTCGGGGGAGTCTGGCGCCAGACATCCATATAGAGCTGCACATTGCCGTCGGCGATGCGGGCTTCGTTGAGATTGATCGACATCGTGCGCAGATCAACTGAAGCCTTGTCGTCGGTTTCCAGCTCACCGGCACGTATTTTTAAGATCATTGATGAATCGGGAGACACCATATTGTAGGCACCATCCAGGAGACGAAGTTTCTGCACCTGAGCGTCCATACGAAGCAGAGGGAGCAGTTTCACGTCTATCTCGGCCGATTTTACACGTGCCATGGTGTCGCCCGAAGCTTCCACAACGCTCACACCGTCCAGGGCGAGGCGCAAGGGGAATTTCAGGCGTAGTCGGTCGATCGATATATTCATGCCCGAACTCTTGCGCACCATGGAGCAGGCCAGATCCTTGACTGCAGTCTGCACCGGAGGGATATAGAGGAGCACGGGAATGGCCAGGATTACGATGATGATCCACATCAGCGTCTTCAATATTATCCGTAGCGGGCGGTGTCGGCGGGCGGGTTGCGGCGATTCTTCGGGAGCTTGCCGAGGAGTGTCCCCCTCGCCGGATATGATGTCGGTTTTGGAAGTCAGATCTTTCTTGTCGTCCATGTGAGTGAGGTCAGAAGGGCTTTCGATACTTGTCGGCTCCCGTGTCTTCGGAAGCCTCTTCGAGCACCGAGAGATAGGAGGCGTATCGACTTTCAGATATCTCGTGGTTTTCCACGGCCGGTATTACGGCACATCCCGGTTCGCCGGTGTGGCGGCAGTCCGAGTAGCGGCAGTGATGCCCCTTGGCGAAGATCTCCGGGAAGAAGTGAGAGACCTCCTCCGGAGCGAAATCTATGACGCCGAAGCCGCGCACCCCCGGCACGTCGATGATATCCCCGCCGTAGGGGAGTGGAATCATCTCCGAGAAGGTGGTGGTGTGCATACCGGTGTGATGTATGGTGGAAATGGATCCGGTGCGCAGATCCGCACCGGGTACGAGAGCGTTGATGAGCGAGGACTTACCCACACCACTGTTTCCCGCCAGCAGAGAGACTCGTCCGCGGGTAGCTTCGCGCAGGTGGTCGAGCCCCTCGCCGGTGTGAGCCGATACCGGCAGCACCGGGTAGCCGATGGAGCGATAGAGGGTCGCCACAGCCTCTCCGAGGGCGCGGTCATCATCATCCCAGGTATCGATCTTATTGAGCACCAGAGTAGGGGGGATATTGTAGGCTTCGGCGGTAGCCATGAAGCGGTCTATGAAGGTCAGTGGGGTCTCAGGCTCCCTCAGGGTGGCCACGAGCATGGCCGCGTCCAGGTTGGCGGCCAGGATGTGGCTCTCCTTAGAGAGGTTGGAGGCCCGGCGGATGATATAGTTGCGTCGGGGTTCGACAGCGGTGATATAGTCGGCGTCGTCGGCGGCGGAGCGTATGATGACGCGATCACCGACGGCCACAGGGTTGGTCGTGCGTATACCCTTGATGCGGAAGTTGCCCTTCACACGGCAGTTGAGGTCCTCACCGCCGTCGTCGGGGCGCACGGTGTAGGCACTCCCGGTGTTGCGCACCACGGTGCCGTGGCGCTCCTCTCCGGTCAGGGTTACAGCAGCGTTGGTTTTCTTCTTTGCCATATGGTCGGTGTGGAAGCGCGTCCGAAATGCGGAGGCACTATCCGTATTTTTATTGTCAACAGCAGACTTCTTGCAAAGTTAACACAATTGTGTGAAATTTTCAACTTTTTACGGCCCTGTGGCGTTGAAAATCTAAACAAAATTCAAGAACACCCAAAATAACACACGATTATGACTATTGAGACAATTGGAACTTGGGCCGGTGAGGTCTACAAGGCACTTGAATCGACCGACACCCGTATGCTCGGTTTGAAGCTGGTTAAGAAAGCCACGAAGTTGAAGAAGGATGAACTTATGGCTGCCATCGGCTGGCTTGGCCGTGAGGGTAAAATCGTCCTCACCACTGAGGACGAGGATCTCGTACTGAAACTCGTCTGAGTATTAATGCAACAAAAAGAGGAGGCATCCGCACTCGCGGATGCCTCCTCTTTTTGTGACCGGACTCACCTCCCCGGTCGCGAAGCTGTCAACGGCCGGTCTGTGCCCGGCGCTGAGAAACCGTCTGTTTATTTCCGGAATGGGACCGTGCAGATGACCCGCACGGGGACGGGGCGGCCATTGAGACGTCCGGGAGTCCAGGCCGGCATGAGCGAGAGGATGCGCAGGGCCTCATCGTTGAGCGATTGCTCCACTCCCTTGACCACACGCAGATGAGAGACGGCGCCGTCGGCATTGACCACAAACGAGCATATGACTCTCCCCTCCACACCACGACGGTAGGCGTCTGCCGGATAGGAGCGATGAGAGTTGATGAAGTCCACGATACCGGAGTCACCCCCGGGGAAGACAGGTTTGTCGTTGACGTAGTCGTATTCGAAAACCTCGCGATAGATCTTTCGTCCATCGGCCGAGACACCTGCCGAGACACGGCAGGTCTGCGCGGTTGCCGGGACGACAACCGTCGAGCATAACGCGAGTGCAGTCAGTGTTAGGGTCAGCAGAGATTTCATTTCAATGCAAATTTAATCCTTGCAGACCGTCTGTGCAATACCTTCGACCCCGTGGAGGCGTGGATTTAAACTTGTTTGACATTTTTTCACTTTTAGACCGTATCCCGGAATTGTGTTAACGCCGCGCTTACAGATGAGCGCCCGAAGAAATCATGTTGATAAAATAAGCGGCTGATTAGCTCGTTATATAGTCAACTATCATGCTCGACGTGACTATTACCCACAGGATCTCCCCTCTGCGAGGAGGGTGGCAGCGGCTCAGTGCCGCCATGCTCTGTCTTGTGTCGGCGGCTGCGGCCACGGCTCAGGATGGTTCTGCCGCATACTCGTTTCTCAACATCCCGACTTCCGGTCATGCCGTAGCGCTCGGTGGAAGCGGTATCGCCATTATCGATGATGACGTTAACCTGGCTCAGGAAAATCCGGCCCTTATCGGTCCCGAGATTGACCGCCAGGTGTCGCTCGGTTATACCAAATGGTTCGGCTCGGCCAACTTCGCCGGAGTGAGATACGGCATGGGGGCGGGTGAGCGCGCGGCCTGGGCTGTCGGGATGAGATATATGGATTACGGCACAATGACCTATATGGACCCCGATGGCACGGCCGGGGGCACATTCTCCGCACAGGATATAGTGGCCGAGGGCAGTTTCTCCTACGATATCACAGACCGGCTGCGCGGCGGTATCAACCTCAAGATGGCATACAGCCACTACGAGTCTTACAGCGCCCTGGCAATGGGTGTCGACCTCGGTATCAGCTACTATGACGACGAGAAGGATCTGTCGTTGGCAGTGGTGCTCAAAAACGCCGGCGGCCAGTTGAAGCGATTCAACGACCATCATGACCGTCTACCCTTTGACGTGCAGCTCGGTTATATGCAGGGGCTCGGTTCGACTCCATTCAGCCTCGCCATCACGGCTACTAACCTGACACGCTGGAAGGTCCCCTATACATGGTATGACACGCAGAACCCTGACGCCTCGCCCGAGGTGAAGGAGAGTTTCACCTCCAATCTGTTTCGCCATCTGATTTTCGGACTTCAATACAAACCCTCCGACCGATTCTATATAGCCGCCGGCTACAACTACAAGATGCGTAGCGATATGGCTTCCTACAGTCGGTCATTCCTCTCGGGGTGGACATTAGGTATGGGGATAAACGTCAAAGCCTTCCGTATCGGAGTGGCGGCTTCCCAGCCACATCGCGGCGGCACGACCGTCATGCTCAATCTCGGCATGGATATCGGCACCCTGCTGTAAGGCCCCGACTCATAAGCCCCGACTCATAAGAAATGACGGGGTTTTTGGAAATTGTTTTAAATATATAGTCGTAATAACGTGAGGGACGTGTCTTTGACCAAAGACACGTCCCTCACGTTATTACAGTTATTCAGGGTGTGTACCCTCCCCCCGCTGCGGGGGGGGAGGTTTACTTTACTATTACCTTGTCGTGACGCAAAGTGCCATCCTTGCCTACGGTCGCACGGATGTAGAGACCGCCGGCGGGGTTGGCGATGCGACGTCCCTGCATGTCGAAGTAGTGGGATATCGTACCGTCAGCGGCCAGGCTGCCGACACTGTTTTCGTCACCAAACATCACAGTCTTCCCGGAGTATACGGTGTTGTCACCGTCCACGTAGACGAGGCGCACTTCACAGAGGTCGAAACCCTGCACGAAGAGGGCCACGTTCTGCTGGTTGCCGTAGGAATAGGTCGTCTCGTCCTCGGTCGTGAAGCCCACGGGGAGTCTGTCGGTGACCTCTTCAAGCCCGGGATACTCATCGGGATAGAACTCGAAGACCTCACCGTCAAGCAGAATCTGGAAGTAGAGCTTCGAGGGATCGAGAAGCACACCCTCTTCAGTCACGGTAGCCCAGGTGAAATCTGCCTCAAAGACATCCACGTCATCCCACCACATTACATATTCGGGGGCCGGGATGGAGGTTACTGTGTCCGAAGCGGGTTTTACGATATGGAAATCCTCCCAATAGTTGAAGTAGGCATCCCCCGGTTTTGAGGTGGAGATTCCCAGTGCGCCGGCGGTGGTGAGCTTCTTATTGACAGCGTCATAATCGAAAACCAGATCGTCGACCGGCACAAACTCAGAGTAATACTCGTCCCACTCCTCATCGTAGCTCTCTTCCATTACACCGGCCTGGAACCATGCGGTGTAACCGTAGTACCAACATTCACCCATATACTGGCGGCCGGGGAAAGTCACTTTGCCGTCGGCTACCGTTCCCACGATGACGGAGGATGCGAGTTCATCGTTGATCAGGTTGCCGATACCTCTCAGATAGCACTTGTCTCCCTCGAAACCGACCTCGACATTATAACCGAGCTGACCG
>CAMWHX010000007.1 GCA_947174155.1 uncultured Porphyromonadaceae bacterium | reverse complement strand
TTGGTTAAAACTCACAGCCATTCCGCCGGCGCCCCACGCGCTCGGCAAGGTATTTTAATCGAAATTGCGGAAGATGGCAAAGAGTTTGTCGCGGTCCGCCCTGCGACGCACCAGGTCCTCCGGTTTCTCCTCGATCGGGACGTCAGTGCGTATGGTCGCCAGATACTTGGAGAAGGTGATCTGCTCGGCATTCTCTTCGATCTTACGGCGTAAGGCCCCTTTGAGTCGGTCGGTGTGTTCAATCAGATTCTCGACCGATCCGAAATCCGCGACCAGTTTCTGAGCTGTCTTCTCTCCGACACCGGGACACCCCGGGATATTGTCGATCTTGTCACCCATAAGGGCGAGGATATCTATGACCTGTCCGGTGCGCTCGATGCCGTAGCGCGCGCAGACCTCCTCCTCACCGCGCAACTCAAAATCCTGACCGCGATAGGAGGGTTTGTATTGAAGCACCGAGGGGGAGACCAGCTGACCGAAATCCTTGTCGGGGGTCATCATGTAGGTGGTGAATCCCTCCTTCTCAGCCCTGCGGGCCATAGTGCCTATCACGTCATCGGCCTCAAAACCCTCTACTTCCAGGATAGGGATGTTATAGGCGTGTATGATCTCTTTGATAATCGGGATCGACAGCTTGATATCCTCGGGTGTGGAGGGGCGTTCACCCTTATACTCCTCGAACGCCTCGGAGCGGAAGGTAGGCCCCTGCGGGTCGAAGCATACCGCGATGTGGGAGGGGTTTTCCTTGCGGAGAATCTCCTCAAGGGTGTTGACGAATCCGAATATGGCGGAAGTGTTGAAGCCGTCAGCCGTGAGGCGCGGCACCTTGATCAGAGCGTAATAAGCCCTGAAAATCAGCGCGTAGGCGTCAAGGAGGAATAATCTTTTCTCGGTCATTGGGACATAACTTTACATTAAAATAACAAATATCGGCCCCAAAGGGGGGCGAAATGGGAAATAATTTATTAATTTTGTAGGCTGAAACACCACAGACGTATGCAGACCATTGAAGAGATACAGCGCCGTCTGGCGCCCGAACTGCGCGAGATGAACGATCTGATAGCGCACTACCTCTCTACCCCGAATCAGTTGATGAACGAGGTAGTGACCAATTATCTGCGTACGAAAGGGAAGCAGATACGCCCCATCATGGTGATGCTCAGCGCCAAGCTGTTTGGTGATGTCAATCCTCATGTGCTGCATGCCGGAGCCGCTCTGGAGATGTTGCACAATGCCTCCCTGATACACGACGATGTGGTCGACGAGACCCGCCTGCGGCGCGGAGCGCAGACCGTCAACGCCCGCTGGGGCAACCATTTGGCGGTATTGGTCGGTGACTTCTTTGTCTCCAACGCGTTGGCCGCCGGTATCCGTACCGGACGCATCTCCATCATCGCCGCCCTCTCGGACCTGGGTAAGGAACTCTCCTTAGGTGAGGTCGATCAGATTTGCAACGCCCGTGACAATGACTTCATCGAGCAGCGCTATATCGACATGATCCGCAAGAAGACCGCCTCCCTCTTCATGAACTGTGT
This sequence comes from uncultured Porphyromonadaceae bacterium, assembly GCA_947174155.1. The sequence continues at coordinate 13,242 of CAMWHX010000007.1, read as the reverse complement.
CCGCATGGGTGCCGAGGCTGTTGATGCCCCGGAGGAGGAGATCGGACCGATGGTGGAATACGCCGGACTGCTCGGACTCTGCTTCCAGATCAAGGATGATATCTTCGACTATGACCTCAACCCCCAGATCGGTAAACCGACGGGCAACGACCTGCGTGAGCATAAAGTGACGCTCCCTCTCCTCTACGCGCTCAACAACGCTCCCGACGCCGAGCCGTGGAGAGCCCTTCTGCGCGAGGGGCGCGAGTTGACAGACCGGGAGATCGATGACCTCATAGATTTCGCCAAGCGCTCCGGCGGCATAGACTACGCCTACAGTGTGATGCGCGCCATGCAGGGGGAGGCGGAGAAGCTTATCGCACCCTATCCCGACTCGGAGTGGAAGCAATCTTTCCGCGATATCTTCGAGTATATCATTTCGCGAGATAAATGAGTCTTAGTCCCTGCATGCACCCCGGCATCGTTGAGGCCGGATGTGACGAGGCGGGTCGCGGCTGTCTGTGCGGCCCGGTGGTCTGCGCGGCTGTCATACTCCCTTCCGGCTATATCAATCCCGATCTTGACGACAGTAAACGACTGACGGCGCGACGCCGGGAGGCGCTGCGTGAGGTCATAATGCGCGATGCTCTGGCCTGGGCAGTCGTTGAAGTGGGGCCGGAGGAGATAGACCGTATCAATATCCTCAACGCCTCGATCGAGGGTATGCGTCGGGCGCTGGACTCCTTAACCGTGACGCCGGAGCATGTGCTTGTAGATGGCAATCGTTTCAAGCCCTGGCGCGACGTGCCATACACGACCGTGGTCCACGGTGACGCCACCTACATGAGTATCGCCGCCGCCTCCATACTTGCCAAGACTCACCGTGACGCCCTGATGGGGCGGCTTGCCGCCGAATATCCCGGCTACGGCTGGGAGCGCAACATGGGGTATCCCACACCCGAACACAAAACTGCCATCATCCGCCTCGGCCTGACACCTCATCACCGCCGCTCCTACGCCCCCTGCCAGCCCTCCCTCTTCGACCTCGCGTAATCCCCTTTTCGGCGTGAGATGGAAATTTTTGGGTCGTCTCAGCTAAAAAAGGGTGCAAAAAAAGGCCCTTTTTCGCGTGAGATGGAAATTTTTGGGAATTTCATCCTTTCTTCGGTCTTTCCCCTTCCAAGATTTGGAGGAACTTATACATGGTGGAAGAGGGATTGCTGTTTGCCTTGTGTGTCATAGCCCTGGATATTGCTTCAGTCGAATGTGACAACAGACAGTTCTTCTGCCCTTCTGTCAGATAACCCTTAATATAAGACTTCCATAGTCCGGATGACTTTCTCAGTTTCTCCAATATACTATCCGATGAAATATACTTGTTCCAATCCTGCATATGAAGCAGATACCATAATTCAATACAGGGATTCGAGAGAATTAATGTTCCGGGAAGTCGATACAATCTTTCTACAACCTCTTCCACATCCGCATCATAGACATAGAAAATCTCAAAAGATCCATCATTGAGATCCAGCTCCTTGACGTATTGACGTACCAGTCGCTCCGAGATGGTGTTGCCGCTTACTTTTGTCTTTATGGTTACCGGGACTTTATAGTGTTGCCGTAGCATATCTATGTATGTCTCTTTGGACTCACCCTCGCATATGACCAAAAATACCTTATGCGGATGTCGCGTCTTACTGTATTTCCGTGTCCTCATCTCCTGTCTCTCTCTTTGAAAATTTGATGACCGGTTTGATGTTTCCGATATAAGGCACACCATCAAACCGTCCCTGAAGATAGGCCTTACGGATATCACCGATCTCACGCAGGCCTTCAAAATCAGATAGTGGTGCAAATTCAGAGTTTCCATCCGGCAACTTTGTGACAAATACAATCTGCTCGGGTGAAAGATGTTCGACGTCTATAAGATAGGGATTATGGCTTGTAAACACAATCTGCATCCCTCTGCTTGCACGGATAACGTCCAGTATGAACTCTGCCAGCCGAAGATGCAGTTTCAAGTCAAACTCATCAATAAACATAGTTATATCCTGTGACATCCCCATAATCAAGCGCAATAGAATAAAGATGAGTCGCTTCGTGCCATCTGATTCTTCTCTCTCGAAGTCGAAAGCAATAGCCGGATTCTCTTTATGAAAGCTTACGAGGTGAGGTCTGCCACTGACTTCTTCCCGCCATTCTATATCCGATATGTCACTATCGCTTATGGTCAGGGCTTGGACCAATAAGTGCTTGTTACGTTCAAAGCACTCACGTGAGATGTCTTGGATTCCCGACACTCCGGTTCCTATTACGATATGATGAAGAAAAAAGGTGTAGACCTTTTCCAATATTTCTCGATTCATTGAGCTGCCTCTGCTCAGGAAAAGAGTCCCGGGACCTGTATTGATTTCGATTTCGGAGGGACGCCTTATAAGGCTCTTGCCATAAATGTATTTATCGGTATCATAACGCGAGAAAATACGTGCCTTACGCTTATGTGGATAGTAATAGAGATCCTCATTTATGATCACTCCCTGACGAATCTCAAACGAATATTCGTATTCCACTCCGTCACATACAAAGTCAATGTAGAATTCAGAGGAATCATTAGCCGCGAACTTAAACGGTTCAATCTTAATCTCTTCGGTTGGATTGATTATATGTGATGTCAGAATCATCTGCCGGCATGTTGCCACGGCCTTGATGAGATTGGATTTACCTGCAGCATTGCTACCGAACAGGCCAATGATGTTGACAAATCGGCTACCGTTGAAATCAATGAAATTTTCTTCCAGTAGCTTATTCTTACGCATGGAGGAGTCAGCAGTGAAATCAAGGACTGCTTCATCATGTATGGAGAAGAAATTCCGTAGCCGTATAGTCAATATCATAACTTTGGGTTTAAGAGGGTATTTTCATGGCGCTATGTGGAGTTGTCCCGGATAACTTCACGTATGCAAAAATACAATATATCTTTCTCAAATCCAAATGGGAGACATCATATTTTCGCGTGAGATGGAAATTTTTGGGTCGTTTCAGCTGAAAAAGGGTGCAAAAAAGGGGCGTTTTTCGCGTGAGATGGAAATTTTTGGGAATTTCAGGGGGCTGAGGGGGATGGTGTCGGATTTTTTTGCTAATTTTGTCCGAATCTATCTGCTCTCTGCATCCGGATGAAGATAAGGCGACTTATATCAGGTCTGCTGGCCGTGGCGGCCATGCTTGTGTTAGGCTCATGTGTCAAGAATGAGTTCACCCTGGACTTTGCCTTTTCGTCTGACGTTTGGGGCAACTATACAGTGACTTACTATGCCTCCAACTCCAAGACAGGTATGTGGATGGAGTCGACCGTACCCTTGCATGAGGGTAAGTACACCCTGCACGGTATCACCCGCTACCCCACGGTAATCTATATCTCGCGTGGAAGGGGCGACGATGTGGTCCTGTATGCCGAACATGGCGACCGTCTTGTGCTCGGTGGCAGCAATTCCGACCCTCTGGAATGGACTTTGGAGAAGGGCAACAAGACCTCACAGCGACTCTGCGACTGGCGTCTGGCCAATGTGGGCACACTGCGTATCGGCATTCCCGACTCGATAAATGCAGCCGTCCGACGGGAGGTGCTCGCAAATCCCGATGAGCCGGCAAGCGCTATAATACTGATGACCTATTACGACCGTCGCTTCGATGATCGCGGATTCGCGTACCTATGGAACGCCCTGCGCAAGGGGGCGGACCGCGATGGTATTGCGAAGCTCTGCGGATGTGTCGATCTGGTGGGCAACGGAGTCTACACCTCACTTTCAGACGGTAACCTGCGCCGTAGCGGCTCCGGTGCCCTGCTGCGTTCGGTCGTGGTGCCCGTAGCAGGGGGACGGCGACAACAACTCGCTACCACAGGTAAAGGAGCTTCAATCTTCTACTTCGGGCGTACCGGTCTTTGGGGTCGCGACAAGGATATCGACACACTGCGCTCACTGAGCCGGCAGTGGTCGGATTCAGCCTCGCGTCTGATAGTGAGCGTGTCGATGGATGCCGACTCCACGACGTGGCTCTCCACGATTCGCGGCGACTCGCTGCGGCGCGCTGTAAACGCCTGGATGCCCTTGGGGCAGGCCGATGAGCGTCTGCGCCTGCTCGGAATCGGAGGAGCAGGATGGTGGCATGTCACCGACAGCACCGGCCGGGCAACTTACTCCGGCCGGGACGCCGCGGCGGCCTCAGGAGCCTTCCGTTCCCTCATGCGCCGGGCCGGGAGAGACACTCACACACGGACCACAGTATCAAACCAGAAGCTGAGATGAAAAAGATAGAGATTCGAGATTTCAGATGTTTCCGCCGACTGACAGTTGAACTCACCCCCGGCATCAATCTCTTTATAGGAGATAATGCCAGCGGAAAGACGTCATTGCTGATGGCATGCAAGTATGCCATCAACAGCTTCTTCTGCGGATACTCCGACCAGTATACAGTGTGGACCTATCCGCAAAAGGAGGATTTCATGCGTATGATAGTGGATGAGAAAAGACTGCCGTCACGCCCTATAGATATCGAGTATTGGTATTTTAGCGATGAGTTTGAAGGCAATACAGGCTTTGAATTGTATCCACAGAATTTGTTCTGTAAAAGCGAGAAGTCGCGACGTCCCCTTATAGGAGGATTGCGTAAGATGAAGGATTATGGTAAGTGGCTGTTAGATATGGCATTCTCTGCGGAGTTTAAGGACGGCTTACAAGAGGTTGCGCTACCTTTGATAGCATCTTACAGTACTCATGGCATCCACAAGAGACCTACTGTCAATTCGAAGTATTTCAAGGATATATATCAGACCCCGTCATTTGGCTACTATTTGTGTGCCTCGACAGATGGACTTCTTGAGCATTGGATCAGTCGATTGCTTGTATTGGAGGAATCGAGTAAGAATCCTATTGAGCGAGCGATAGTACTCGATACCCTGCGTGAAATGTTTGGTTTCTCCGGGTGTAATATAATCCGTGATTTCGATGTTAGAATAAACTTGAAAGATGTGATCTGTAGGTTTATCGACGGGAGGGAAATACCGGTGTCTCTCTTGTCGGATGGATATAGGCGTCTCGTGAGCATAGTTGTGGATATAGCTTTCCGATGTGCATTGCTTAACAGTATGAAGTTCGGAGTGGAGGCAGCTCGTCTGACGAGGGGTACAGTTATTATTGATGAAATAGATCTCCATCTGCATCCATCCCTGCAGTCTATCGTCCTAAAAGCTCTGCATCACACCTTCCCTCATATTCAGTTTATCGTTTCCACTCACGCACCCATGGTTATGTCCGGTGTGGAATCCGATGGCGACAATTGTGTTATGTACATGGACTACGACCGAGAGACAGGGTATTACGAAGTAGAGCGAGTAGATACCTATGGTATGGATCTCTCCACCTTGGCGGAAACGGTATTGAAAGTTCCAAGCCGCAATCCGGAGGTAAAAGAGATGCTTGATCGTCTGGCGGATCATGTCGATAAAGAGGAGTATGAAGAGGCCAAAAGTCTTTTGGCTGATATGAAAAATCGTTTCGGCGACAGATTACCTGAATTGAGCGGTTTTGACACCCAGATAACCCTTGAGGAGGCCATGCGATGATTCTGATTGAGAAGGGACGTGAACCGCATAGCTGGACCGAGCACCGACTGACAGAAGGGGCTAAGTATGAAGCTACCCCGGCTCTCAGGGATGCTCTGCTCGCTGAGCAGGGGTATATATGTGCATATTGTATGCGTCGGATTCCCGTACAGGACAAGGGAACCGACGAGACATCGCGTATCGAACACATTATCCCGCAAAGTGAACTATCCCGGGAGGAGGCAATGAACTACGGTAACATGGTAATCTGTTGTCCCGGAGCGGTAAACTCTACGGCATATAGAGACAGTCACTGTGATAGACATAAGGGGGAGAACCCCATAAGTTTCACACCGTTTGATCGGCACACCATCGAAACGCTCTCCTATAAGTCTGATGATACAATAGAAAGTACTGACAAAGATTACAATAGAGATATAAACGAGGTTTTGAATCTGAATAATCCATTGCTCAAAAGAAACCGTAAAGCCGTCCGAGACCAAATTATCAAGTCATTGGGTAAGAAGGAATGGAAGAGAGCTGATATCGAGTCCATGTTAAACACATACCTATCTAAGGATGCTAATGGTTGTAGAAAGGAATACTGTGGGGTAGCAATACACTATCTTACTCGTAAACTGAGGGGAGGTAAGTGGTTATCAAAAAATTAATCAGAATATATCTACAACCCTACTGTCCTAATATCTTTATTTCCATTTAAGAATCCATTTATAAAGCCGATATAGATAGTAGAATATTAGTGGTAGCACAAATAGTATTCCACTTAAATAAAATAGATTTTCAGAATCTATATCAGGAAATTTTACTGTAATTCCAAAACGAATTTCCCCAATCCAATAGTAATACATACATATAGCTATAACAAAAGGAATGATAGCTATCCAGAATCCGACTTTAAAGCACTGAATTACATTAAATAATTCTTTGGCTATGATATGTTTGGTTTCGTCTTTCATCTTGTTTAGGTGTGTTGGCTGTTTTGACGATAGGATATTTAATTGTGTGGTTATATTGACATTGGTCTCCAATCTCTGTGTATAAGAAGTGGGGATTTGTATAGACGTCTTCAAGGTGTAAAAGTACAATATATCTTTCTCACCTCAAAATCGTATGGGCACTTTTTCGCATGATCGGTGTATTTTTGTGGGTGAGGAGGGGGATGATATGGGAATTTTTTGCTAATTTTGCTTGCGCAAGTAGCTCTGAGCAAAATGTTGACCAAAGTATATTCAGCCGCCATCTCGGGTATTGATGCCTTTCTTGTGACTATCGAGACATCAATCGAGAGGGGCACGATGTTTAATATCGTCGGTATGGCCGACACTGCTGTCAAGGAGGCCCACCAGCGGGTCGCCACGGCCATGGCGCAGTCCGGGCTGACTTTTCCTCATCGTCGTATACTCATCAACCTCGCTCCGGCCGACGTGAAGAAGGAGGGAGCCTCGTTTGACCTGCCGATAGCTGTCGGCATCATGGCCTCCGGTGAAATGATCCCCACCGAGTCTCTGGGAGAGACGATGATAATGGGTGAACTGTCGCTCGACGGGTCGGTGCTGCCTGTGCGCGGTGTGCTTCCGGCAGCCATCAAGGCGCGGGCATTAGGGATGAAGCGTATCATCGTCCCTGAGGCCAATGCCACCGAAGCGGCCGTGGTCAATAATCTTGACGTCTACGGTGTCAGCAACATCCGTGAGGTCGCTGACCTCTTCACCGCTCAGGGGGAGAGCGAGACAGTCAGACCTACGGTCATCAATACCCGCGAACTCTTCGCCCGTGACTGCGAGACCTTCGACTTCGACTTCTCCGAGGTCAAGGGGCAGGAGGGTGTCAAGCGGGCTTTCGAGGTAGCCTGTGCCGGCGGCCACAATATCCTCCTTATCGGCCCTCCCGGTGCCGGAAAATCAATGATGGCGAAGCGCCTCCCCTCCATCCTCCCCCCGCTGACCTTGGCCGAGGCCCTTGAAACCACCAAGATTCACTCCGTAGCCGGAAAACTCCCCGGAGGGTCGATGCTGATGACCCGTCGCCCCTTCCGCACCCCTCACCATACGATATCACCCGTGGCGATGGTCGGGGGTGGCAATACCCCCATGCCGGGAGAGATATCACTGGCAAACAACGGTGTCCTTTTTCTCGATGAATTTCCCGAGTTCCCGCGCCAGGTCCTGGAGGTGATGCGTCAACCCCTCGAAGACAGGATCATGACCGTCTCGCGCTCCAAGTATACGGTGCAATATCCTGCCTCCTTTATGCTTGTGGCCTCGATGAATCCCTGCCCCTGCGGCTATTTCGGTCATCCGACGCGTCCTTGCACCTGTCCCCCGGGGGCGGTAAGCAAGTATATGAACCGCATTTCGGGTCCTCTGCTTGACCGAATCGACATTCAGGTCGAGATACAGCCCGTGGCCTTCGACGAGATGGCCAACCGCGAGAGTGCCGAGGCGAGCGCCGCGATACGCGAGAGGGTGCTGCGCGCCCGGGCCATACAGCAGGAGCGATACGCCTCGGAACCCGGCATACACTGCAACGCGCAGATGAACCAGCGACTGCTACGCGCCCACGCCTGGCCCGACACCGACGGCATGGCCCGTCTCAAGGAGCGCATGACGCGCTGCAATATGTCGGCCCGCGCCTTCGACCGCATACTGCGTGTGGCGCGCACCATCGCCGACCTCGACGGCAGCGAGAAGGTCGAGAGCCGCCACGTGGCCGAGGCGATCAACTACCGTAGCCTTGACCGTGGCGACTACGGCCTCTGGAAATAACCCTTAAATCATCCGCTCATCCCCTCAGACCATATGGCAGATATCCCCCACACCCCAATAGCTCTCGAAGATATGATGCGCCGCGCCGGAGTCAAGATCTCGGCAGGCCGACTGTTGATATTGAGGGCCTTGGCTTGTGCCCGGCGTCCGGTAGCGGCTCAGGATATCGAACACACGTTGCAGACCGTAGACCGCAGTTCAATCACACGTGCACTGACACTTTTCGCCTCCCATCACCTCATCCATATAGTCGATGACGGCACGGGAGCGGCCAAATATGAGCTTTGTGCCCGGACCACCCCTCACCGCGACACCGACCTGCACCCCCACTTCCACTGCACGGAGTGTGGCACTACCTATTGTCTGGAACAAAACGAGATGCCGGTCGTGCATCTCCCGGTCGGATTCCATCCGGTGACGGCCAATTACGTTATCAAAGGTATCTGTGCCGACTGCTCGAATAAGAGTTAGGCTATTATTACAGACGTTTGCACAGATCATAAACCATATATCAATCACTCAACTACAGATATGATAATTCCTCCCGGTATAACCCAAGGTGACCGTATCGCCATACTGGCACCGGCAAGCGGCGTGGAGCGCCGCTACACCGAGGGTGCCTGCGAGCTGCTCCGCGCCGCCGGCTATGACCCGGTACCGTTTCCTTCGGCCTTAGGCACGGAGCGCAGCGGGACCTACTCAGCCTCGCTCGAAAGGCGTGTAGAGGAGTTTCGCGAGGCATGGCACTCCGACGACTACAAGGCCATCATATGTGCCCGTGGCGGCTATGGCTGCATACACCTGCTGCCATATCTCGACCGCGATTTCATCACCTCCACTCCGAAGTGGCTCGTAGGATTCTCCGATGTCTCGGCTCTGCACGCCATGTTGTCGCAATACGGCATCATGTCGCTTCACGCCCCCATGGCGCGCCATCTGGCCATGCGTGGTGCCGTGGATCCCTGCACACAGTCGCTGCTCCAGATCCTGAGTGGGGAGCGCAGCGTGCGTTACGACGTGCCGACACACCCCTTCAGCCGCCACGGCAAGGCGACCGGAAGACTTTTAGGGGGCAATTTGGCAGTACTCAACTCCCTGGCCGCCACCCCCTACGATATCCTTGACCGGGCCGTCAGCGGAGAGGATGTGATACTCTTCATCGAAGATGTGTCGGAGGCTATCTATGAAGTGGAGCGTATGGTGACGAGACTGGCCCTGAACGGCACACTTCGCTCCCTGCGCGGACTCATACTGGGGCAGTTTACGGACTATCATGCAGACCGTAATTTCCTCACCGTTGAGGATATGCTGCGTCACCGTCTGGCCCAGTGGGGAGCAGACCGTCATATGCCGATAGCCTTCGGTTTCCCCGTCGGTCATGTCCACGACAACCGCCCCCTCATCGAATCCTCGACCGCCACACTCGAAATCACCCCTGAAACGACAACACTCTCACTTCTCACTAATCACTAAAATGAATTACACTATTCTTGACTTCATCAGCCTGCTCGGTGCCGTGTGCCTCTTCCTATACGGTATGAAGGTGATGAGCGAAGGCCTGCAGAAAGTGGCAGGCGACCGCCTGCGTACCATATTGGGCGCGATGACACGCAACCGCGTTATGGGTGTCATCACCGGTATTCTTATCACGGCTCTCATACAGTCGTCGAGTGCCTCGACAGTGATGGTCGTCAGCTTCGTCAACGCCGGCCTGATGTCGCTGGCCCAGGCCATGGCTGTCATCTTCGGTGCCAATGTCGGCACGACGGTCACGACGTGGATTATCTCGGCCTTCTCCTTCGAGGTCTCGATTTCGGACTATACCATCGTGCTGCTCGCAGTAGCCGTCCCCATGCTCTTCGCCAAGAAGAGCACCACCAAGTCCCTCGGAGAGTTCCTGATAGGTTTCTGCTTCCTCTTCATGGGACTGGACCTGATCAGCAAATATGTGCCCAACCTGCAGGCTAACCCCGAGATGCTGGCCTTTGTCACCAAGTATACTGCAATGGGCTACGGCTCGGTGCTTATATTCTTCTTCCTCGGCATCGTGCTCACTATGGTGGCTCAGTCGTCTGCCGCCACTTTCGCCATCACCCTTATCATGTGTTCGCAGGGATGGATATCCTTCGAGTTAGGGTGTGCAATAATCTTAGGGGGTAATATCGGTACCACCATCACTCCGATCCTCGCCTCTCTGTCCGGTAATCTGGCGGCGAAACGCACCGCTATGGGCCACGTGATGTTTAACGTCATAGGCTCCATCATAGTGCTCTGCATCTTCCGCCCCTTCATGCATCTGGTGGCCGACATCACCTATTGGCTGCAAGGTGTCGACCCCCTGACGATCACAGCAGCCGAAGAGGGACTCATGGCCGACTCTACACTCCTCGATCCCGCCGGAGGTCTGACGGCCAAGGCTCAGGGATCGATGGCTTTCGGTCTGGCGATGTTCCCGACAGTCTTCAATACCTGCAACCTGCTGGTGATGATATGGTTTACAAAGCTCTACGTCAAGATTGTATGCTGGATCATGCCTGCACGCCACAAGGATGAAGAGGAGGACTTCTCCCTCAAATATATCGGTGCCGGTATGCTCTCGGCCTCCGAGCTCAACATCACTCAGGCGCAGAAGGAGATCCTTCTCTACGGTGAGCGTGTGGAGCGTATGCTCGGGATGTCGCGGGAACTGCTTCATATGGATCCCAAGGATGACAAGTATGAGGAGGTCTACTCCCGACTGGAAAAATATGAGGAGATATCCGACCGTATGGAGATAGAGATAGGCCATTACCTCAACAGTGTGGCCGAGGGGCGTCTCTCTCCCGAAGGTAAGATGCGCGTGGCCGGTATGCTGCGTATCATCTCCGAGATAGAGTCGATAGCCGACAGCTGTTTCAATGTCGGCAAGACACTGCGCCGCAAGAATCAGAACCATGTCGAGTTTAACGACGGCATCATGAAGGAGCTTGACCGCATGTATGACCTCGTGGAGGGGGCGATGAAAAACATGATAGAGCTCCTGCGCGAGATGGAGACCCCCGAAGACTCCAAGATCATTGCCGCCTACAACCGCGAGCGTGAGATCAACAACGTGCGCAACTCCCTGCGTGACGCCAACATCTTCAACATCAACAATAAGGAGTATGACTACCAGGCCGGCATCTTCTACATGGACCTCGTCGGGGAGGCCGAGAAGCTGGGTGACTATATGCTCAATGTCGTCGAAGGTGTCAAGCATCAGTTCAAGACTCAGTCTACTGCCCCGACCGTAGGACTTTCTTAATTCATAATTCATAATTCATAATTCATAATTGGGGATTCTCTCGATTGATCGAGAGAATCCCGATATCCTCATTCCTCATTCCTAATTCCTAATTCCCATGAGATACTGCGTGATAATGTGTGGCGGTGTAGGGTCGAGATTCTGGCCCTTCAGCCGCGAGGCGCGCCCCAAACAGTTCCTGGATTTCTTCGGCACCGGGCGCTCCCTGCTGCAACTGACGGTCGATCGGGTGCGCGAGATTGTGCCCCCTGAGCAAATCGTTCTGGTGACCAACGCGGCCTATGCCGACATCATCCGGGAGCAGCTACCCGACCTGAAGGAGGAGAACCTGCTCCTTGAGCCGGCACGCCGCAACACGGCCCCCTGCATCCTGTGGGCAGCCCGCCATATCGCTGCCAAAGACCCTGACGCCTCCATTGTGGTCCTCCCGGCTGATCACCTGATACTGCGAGAGGAGGAGTTTCGCAAGTCCCTACGAGAAGGGTTTGAGTTTGTCGAAGCCGGCGACCGCCTGCTGACGCTCGGCATCCTGCCGACCGGCCCCGCTACCGGGTATGGCTACATCCAGCGCGGCAGCGAGTGTGACGGCTGGCCCGGCATCTGCCGGGTGAAGACCTTCACGGAGAAGCCTGACCGCGAGATGGCGGAGGTCTTTATCTCCACCGGGGAGTTTCTCTGGAATGCCGGTATATTCCTGTGGACAGTCTCAGCCATCCTCGATGCCTATCGCTGTCATGCCGCTGAGATGAGTGCCCTCTTCGATGAGGGAACCGGTATATACGGCACCCCTGGAGAGCCCGCTGCCATAGACTCACTCTTCCCCCGCGCCGAGTCCATCTCTGTCGACTATGCTATCATGGAGAAGGCCGGAAATGTCTACGTCAAGGGTGTCGACATAGGATGGAGTGACTTGGGGAGCTGGCAGGCGCTACACGATGTTTCTCCGAAGAACAAGGATGGCAATGTCACCCAGAACTGCCGTGTGCTTGCCCACGACTGTCACGACAATATCTTCGCCACCACCTCCGACAAGGTTATCGTGGCCAACGGTCTGGAGGGGTATATCATAGCCGATACCCCCAACGCCCTGCTGATCTGCCCCCTCGACAAAGAGCAGGAGATACGCTCCGTGGTCAACGAGGTGCGTCACCTCTGCGGTCCCGACTTCGTCTGAACGTACCGGCTACTCTAATCTTATACTATTGGAAAATGACAAAACAGGATCAGATACAACTCTTTAACGAGAACAGGATCCGCACTGTCTGGGATAGTGACACAGAGGAATGGTATTTCTCTGTCGTTGATGTGGTGCAAGTACTGACAGACAGTAGCGACGGCAGGAAATATTGGAATAAGTTGAAACAGAGATTAAAAGCGGAAGGAAATGAAACGGTGACAAATTGTCACCAGTTGAAAATGCCTGCCGCTGATGGTAAAATGCGCATGACAGATGTCGCCACCAGCGAACAGCTGTTCCGTATCATTCAGTCTATCCCTTCACCCAAGGCTGAACCGTTCAAGCAATGGATGGCAGAGGTCGCGGCTAACAGAATTGACCAGCTTCAAGATCCTGAATTGTCAATTGAGCAGGCAGT
>CAMWHX010000006.1 GCA_947174155.1 uncultured Porphyromonadaceae bacterium | reverse complement strand
TATGATGAATTTAAAGACACCACACCCCGATCACTCTTCCTCGTTGTCCCCCTGTGTGATGCCATCTCCTCATCCCCCTATCCCGAACCGCGTAGTGCCGAAGAGCGCGAGGTGGAGAGTGTAAACCGCGAGAAGGAGAAGTATCAAATCTGCGTCGAGGCCCTCGAACGCTGGCCCAGGTCTCCGGGCGCAAATGAGGTGAGGAATTATCGCAACCGACTCTCCGATAAGAACGTGAATATCAACGTTCCGGCTTATGCGCTCCCCGGGTGTGAGGTTAAGGCCGTCGTAAATATCCGCAACGTCGACGCCGCGCAGTTTATACTTGTTAAGCTCACCGTCAACGGACCGGGGGAGGAGACGCTGGCTTCCATCACGAAAGTCGGTAAGGTCGTCAGGAAAATTCCTCTGAAATATGACCGTAAAATACCTTTCAGCCTCAACGACACCATCTCCCTCGGAGAGTTGGAGACGGGGCGTTATGTCCTGCTCCCCTCTTCGGGTGGTACCCTCTCTACCCTCATGGACCCTTACAACTACCCCAAGCGATCGATCAGCACCGTGCGTGTCACGGGACTGGCTTACACCACGGCGCAATGGGGGAGTGGTAAGGAGCAGGCTCTCTATGTCGTGAATTCCGCAGATGGAAAGCCTGTCAAGGGGGCACGCGTTGAGGTCTTTGAGCGTGATTATCGCCGCAATTCGCGTGACGGACTGGTATCGTTGATGACCGGTGTCACGGATGCTGACGGATCTCTGATGATACCCGGCAAGGGGCAATATATCATAATCAACTCCGGCAATGACCAGATACGCGGTGATATTAATGCTTCCCGTGAGAAATCGGGAGAACACAAGATGTCTTATGCCTCCATCTATCCTGACCGCGCCATCATACGCCCCGGAGAGACACTCGGATTCTCGGGAGTCTGCTACGAGGGTAGCGGACGAGACTACGCTCCGATGGGGGATGCTGACGTGCATTTCAAACTATTGGATGCAAACCGCGAAGTCGTCTATGAGACAGACCTCAAAACCGATCGATGGGGACGAGTACACGGCGAAGTCACCATCCCCGAGGGGAGACTCCTCGGACAATGGTTGATGACCATGACGACGGGTAAATCGGACACCGGACTCGGTAACACCTATATTCGCGTTGAGGAATACAAACTGCCGACCTTCCGGGTTGTGATAGATGCCCCCGAGGAGAGTGACATCACCCCCGAGGGAGTGCTGAAACTCAAAGGAAAGGCTGTCACCTACAGCGGTATGCCGGTGGCAGGTGCCAAAGTCGAGGTGCGTGTCAATACCTTCTCGGGGTGGAACCCATGGTGGCGCCGCAGTGCGGAGGGGTATTGCTCCACTATACTGACCACTGACGGGGCAGGAGGATTCGAGGTCTCACTTGATCCCTCACTCCTCAAAGATACACCCTTTGCAGAATCTGCGTTCCGCGCGTCGTTTACCGTCACCGATCAGGCAGGGGAGACTCGCGAAGGGGAACCATATGTATTCTCATTCATAAAGTCAAAGGCAATCATACCCTCCATCCCGCCGATGATTGAGGTGCAGGGGGATGAGGTGAAATTTGATATAAGGGTATATGAAAATGTCGGTGTCCCCGTAGCGACCCGTCTCTTCTGCAAACTGACACCGGTGGATATACCCGGAGCACTAACCACTTTAATCAAATTCACCTCACCCACACTGTCTGTTCCTGCAACCAATCTCCCCTCCGGACGCTGGAAACTCTCGATGTTTCTACCCGAGGAGAGTTTGGAAAAGGCTGTGAATAGAGAGGTCATCCTTTGGCGCAAAAGCGACGAGAAGGCGCCGGTAGGTGAGGAGCTCTGGCTCCCCGTCACCGAGATAGTCGCTCCGAAGGGTAGCACGACAGTGCAGTTGCCCGTCGGGTCGTGCAATCCCGGGGCCTACGTGTTGATGCAGACCGTGACCGACAAGGGTGAGAAAAGCCGTGAGTGGCTCACACCCGGTGAGAATATCGAGACCCTGACGATACCTGCTCCCGCAACCGGGGGCACTGAGGTGACGCTCATGACCTGGCATGATATGAAGTATTACACCGGACAGGTGAGGATCGTGCCCGAAAGTGAGACGGAGGAATTGAAGATAGAGACCAAGACCTTCCGCAGCAATGTCACCGCCGGCGACAAGGAGACTTGGACCTTTGATATTCGTTATGGCGGAAAGGGTGTCGGTGTGCCTGTAATGGCTGTCATGACGGATGCTGCCCTCAATGCCCTGACTCCCTTCAAGTGGAGTATGTACACTCCCGCTATGAGACAGACGATCATACCCGGAGGGTTGTTTGCACCCTATCTCTACGGAACGCGCTACTTCACCATTAGCTACAAATCACCCAATTGGTTGCGTGAGGTTTCCCTCCCGCAGCCCGAGTTTCAGCGATATGTGGGTTGGTATGACGGCCCTGTAAAGATGATGGAAGTGGTGAATGAGTGTTTCTATTCCGCAGGTCCCGGGTCAGTGGATGGAGTCGTTGAGGAGCAATTCGCGGAACCCAAGATGGCTAACGGCCTCATGATGAAGTCACGCAGTATGGCTACCGCAGGGGCCAAAATGGAGTCTGCCTTAGATGTGGAAGATATGGTAGCGGAAGTCGAGGGAGAGTCGGCTGATGCCGGAGGGGCCGGAGAGCCTTCACCGGATGTCGAGCTTCGTCCCTCCGAACTCCCCGTCGCATTCTTCCGTCCCGACTTGCAGAGCGACGAGGAGGGCACTCTGACCCTCGATGTTGAAGTGCCGAACTACAACACTACATGGCAGCTTCAAATCCTCGGATATACCCCGGACATGAAGGGTGCGGTAAGTGTCTTGGAGACCACTGCCTCGAAGCAGGTCATGGTACGCAGTCATACGCCGCGCTATCTGCGCACGGGGGATAGAGTTCTCATCACAGCTACGGTTTACAACAACAGTGACTCTTCGGCCCGAGTCGGAGGTCAGATAGAGGTGGTGACTATAGAAGGAAAAGTCATCGCCCGAAGTAAGGATAAGGGGGAGACTCTGAGTCCGATGGGATCGCGCGTCATCTCACTCAACCTGACCGTGCCCGACGATGTGATGCAACTCTATATTCGTGCGTATGCACTTGGAAAGAGTCACAGCGATGGCGAGGAGACACTCCTCGAAGTGCTCCCCGCTACTCTCCCCGTAGTCGAGTCCACACCCTTCTGGCTCGCTCCCGGTCAGGAGCGCATGGAGGTGCGTATACCCGATTTCGCGCGGAAGTCGCAGGTTACCCTCAGTTACTGCGCAAATCCTGTCTGGACCTGTCTGACTGCGCTTCCCGACCTTATGAACGATGATACCGATAACGTACTCGCTCTCGGCGGGGCTCTTTTCGCCAACGGGATGGGCACCGGTCTCCTCAAAGCTAACCCGGAGCTGGCGCGCGGTCTGCGCGAAATGCTCGCCGCCGGCGACAGTGTCATTGTCTCCAATCTTCAAAAGGATGCCGGATTGAAGACGGTAAATCTCCCTGCGACCCCATGGCTTGACAATGCCATCGGTGAGACGGCACGTATGCAGAACCTCGGTTCGCTTCTCGAGTCCGGGAAAGCCGATAAGATGCAGAAAAGTATCGTCGACAGACTCCGCAAGCTCCAGAATGCCGACGGAAGCTGGGCTTGGATGCCCGGCATGCCCGGAAGCGAGTGGATCACAGGAATGACACTTCTGAAAATGGGTATGCTCAATAACTACGGCTATCTCCCCGAAGCCTCCGGGCGTTCGGGTGAGATGATCCGCAAGGGGAGCGCCTTCTGCGAGAGAAAACTTGTCGAGAGATGGCGTCGTTACGGACCGGATGCCTTCTCGGCTACTTCACTCCTTAACTGGATCTATATCCGTCAGATTTGTCAGCAGAGTGGCTTGAAGCTCAATAATGTCGCCGGATATGATGAGGTCCAAAGATGGGGATTGAGTGCCATATCCTCCGGATGGCGTGATATGAATATATATGAGAAGGCGACAGCAGCCGTCGTGCTCTATAGAGCCGGACACAAGGATACGGCGCAGGGTATACTCGAATCCCTGAATCAGACTGCCCTCCGAAGCAGTGATAAGGGGATGTGGTTTGATCGCCTCACGGGTGCCTGGTCATCTCTGATATCCACGGCGCAGGTGCTGGAAGCTTATGCGCTGATCTCTCCTGAGTCGGAGGAAGTCGATCTGCTTCGTCAGTGGCTCGTCTTGCAGCGTCAGGTGCAGGACTGGGGGAGTGACAGTTATACCTCAGAAGTTATCAACGCCGTGCTGACCTCCGGCACCCGCTGGGATGATAATCCGGCCACCCCGGAGATCCGTATCGGGAAGCGCCTGCTCATCCCCCAGAGCAGAGAGACCCTGACAGGTGCCTTCACTATACATATCGATGCTGCCGATATTGCCGGGAAGACGCTCAACATAACACGCGAGGCCGGAGCTACCGGACCGGCCTGGGGTGGAGTCATACGGCAATATATTGCCCCCGCTTCGAGTGTGAAGGAGGATAAGATACCGACACTCAGTATCCGCAAGGAGGTGGTCAAGATTGCAGATGTCAACGGCCGTAACGTGGCCGTCACCAAGGGGCGTGAAGCCGAGATTCATGTCGGAGACAAGGTTCGGGTTACCCTGACGGCAGTGTGTGACCGCAACATGGATTATGTGGCAGTCACAGATCCCCGGCCAGCCTGTCTTGAACCCGTCAATTCCCTGTCGGACTATCGCGTCATCGACGGAGTGTGGTGTTACAGCGAGACACGCAATGCCTCCACCAATCTCTTCTACGACATGCTTCCGAAGGGGACACACGTCTTCTCCTACGAGTGCAGGGTGAGCCACGAGGGGGAGTTTGCCGTCGGACCCGCCACTGTCCAGTCGCAGTATGCGCCGACACAGACAGCCCATTCCGCCGGCAGCACACTTGTCGTGAAGCCGTAAAAATATGTTTGTCAACATAAAAGTTGAAAGATTGATATGCGATAATTGTGTAATTGGAAAAATTTTGCTAATATTGCGCTCAGAACCGAGTGAGTGGTCAGGTTTACTCCGGCCACTCACTCATAACTTGTATTTAAAATCAACCAATCATATCTATAATACATGAGAAAATCCGTACTACTAACCCTGGCATCTCTCGGACTGGCAGTCGGCGCGCAGGCGTCGGTCGTGCTGCATAAGTCATTTGACAGTGACTTCAATGCCTACGAGACACTACCTTCCACATGGCTTCAGCATGGCATCGACGGAGTGCCAAGCGGCACATACGTGGATTTCTTCAAGGAGTATTCCCCCTCGGAGCCCTACACGTTGCTTCTTTATGACAACAATAGAGTAGCCTTCACAACTTCTGAATTTAGCGACGGAGAGACTTCCGACCAATGGCTGATCACTCCGGAGTTTGAGATCACTGAGGAGAGCGAACTTCTCTATTTCACCGTGTATGCCAGCGGCACAACGATGCGCTGCAACTATCAGGTTCTTCTCTCCGAGGGGGGAACAGAAGAGTCTGATTTCAGCAAACAGCTCCTTTCCACTGCCCTTCAGGGACAGAATCTGGTAGTCAACACCGCGACGCGCAGAGTTGTCATCGACGGGTATGCCGGGAAGAAGGTCAGGCTGGCTTTTGTGAATAAAAACAATACCCGCGGTATCCTCGGGTTCAGTGATATAGGTGTGGCACCATACTATATTCAGATCGAAAACCCGGAGGGGCTCGAGAGTATGGTCGTCGATGCCGATGACCCGACGCTTACCTTCAAGCTCCGTGTCGCTACGACGAGTAAGGTCAACGGATTGACCGCCACACTGGAATGTGGTAATGGCTTTGAAACTCACTACGAGTTTTCCGGAAATATCACCTCGGGCATGTTTACCACTATCAGCCCGGTGTTTAAGGATATCGATTTCAAGGGCCTGAACCAGATGCCATATAAGGTGCGTCTTCGTCCCAATAATCCCGACCTCCCGGAGACTATAATAGAGGGCGAGCTTGTCAAGGCTCCCCGTCTCTACGCGACCAATGTAGTCAGCGAGGAGGGCACCGGCACGTGGTGTGGCTGGTGTCCCTACGGTATGGGTCTGATGGAGTATTATTCAGATGTCTATGACGGAAAGGAGGGGCGTAGCAAGTTTATCCCCGTCGCTGTCCATTCCGATGATCCCATGCAGGCTAATGATGCATACGTGACAGGATGGCAGAAAGCCGCTCAGAAGTATATGCCCAGCCTCGGTTTCCCCTGCATAATGGCTAATCGTGCGGTGTGTGAGCATCCCGTCACCATCGACATCAAGTCTATGGCTGAGCGGAAGGCATATGCCAATCTATACGTGTCGCGTGTGGATATGGATGAGACAGACTGGAACGTAAAGGTAGCTTTCCGCCCCCGCGTCTCGTTTAACGCTGATGATTTCACATTCAGAGCCTCGGTGATTCTGCTTGAGAACGGCCTTACCGGCACAGGTTCGCAATGGGCTCAGACCAATAATCTCTATCAGTACACCGAAGACATGATGATAGAAGAGTTTGGCGTGGAGAAGACAGCCTATCTGAAGCGTTTCTTGTCTCGTCCCAATAATGTCATTCCGGCTTCCGAGATGGTTTACAATGATGTGGTCCGCGATGCGTATCCCTCATTTGAAGGCATGGTGCTTGACGGAGTTTGGAAGGCAGACACCTATCGCGATGAGGAGATCTCTTTCTCACTCCCTTACTCTGTAAGAAATCCTGAGAATATTTCTCTCGTGGTGGTACTTACCGATAATGCAACCGGTCAGATTGTAGCCGCTGATGAGGTGAAGGCAGCTGACTTCGGCAAGGACCTCTCCGGAGTCGGGAGCATGATGACAGCAGCTGAGGGGATAGCCCTCTATCGCTCAGGAGACGCTGTGGTAGCTGAAATCGAAGAGACCGGTACAGCCGAGGTTTACAGTGCTGACGGACTCCGGACAGGTGTCATCATTCTCGTAGAGGGTCATAATGAGATAGAACTTCCGGAAGGTTTGTCTATCATACGTGTGACTACTCCGACAGGAACTTCCACAATCAAGTGTGTAAGATAATATTTTAGTATATGCCCCGCGGTCTGCCACTCATTGGTGTCGACCCGGGGTATCAAATAGCGTAAAAAATCTGATGAGAGAATTTATCTGGGCCGCTGCGGCGGCTGTCATGACGGTGTCGACGGCGTCGGCTGCTATCGACATTCCGCAGTTCTTTTACGAGGACTTCGCGGGTATGTATCCCGAGCATACCGCACCTGCCGAGGGTTGGGTGACTTATGGCAATGGCGCCCGACCGGACGCCACGATGAGCAATTTCTTCAATCCTGCCGGTGAGGGACCTTATTACATGTTTATACAGTACGGCTCACAGATTATCCCGTTCAGCTGTACTAACTTCCAGCCTTCGGCAGTAGCTGACGAGTGGCTCGTCACTCCAGAGATTGAGATACCGGATGATAATGTGGAACTCTCCTTCACCGCTGCGGTGTATTGCAACCGCGGCACATGGGGACTGGGCAAGAATCCGTATAAAATTCTGGTATCTGAGTCCGGAAGCGCCGAGAAATCAGCTTTCAGCGAAGATCCGATTTTCGAAAGCTCGATCAACGGTAGCCGTACTGCCGAAGTTTCTACAAAAGATGTCGTGTGCCCCGTCAAGGGTTTTGGAGGAAAGAAGATTCGTCTCGCTTTCGTGAGTACCGGTGAGAACCTCGGCATGACCGGTTTCACCAATATCGGTCTCGGCAACTATGCCATTACACTTGACAATAAGACTCCGAAAGTCACCGAGCAGGGTAACGAACTCACCGTTGCGGTCAACGTAGGCCTCAAGACGCCCGTAGAGTGTGCCGGTCTGACGGCAACTCTCGAAGTGTCAGGTGAGACCTACACCAAGGAGTTCAAGAAGCCCTTTGGAAATAACGGCAATGTGTTGATCTATCAGCTTGTGAAGTTTGATCCCATCACTGTGACGGGTACCGAAACTATCCCTTATGCCGTGACGATCACCCCGACTTATGAGGGTGCTCCCGCCACTGTGCTGACCGGAAGTGTCGGAGTTCCCACGGAGTTCTATCCCGCCAACGTGGTCGTGGAGGAGGTGACGGCTACCGGCTGTCAGGCATGTCCTTCGGGCACCGCCTCGATGCAGTATTATCACGACACCTATCCCGGCTCCGAGACAGAGGGTAAGGTGATCGGTATCGCCATCCACGGTTTCATCAACTATACCGACCCCATGGCTGCCGGAGTCAGCGATTATCTGGCCCGTATAATCGACCTCAACGGCACCACCTCCTATCCGCAGGCTATGTTCAACCGCGCTACCCGCGGTCTGACTCCCGACCGAAAAGGTGAGGTCGAAAAGCAGATTGCCGCCGGAAGCTACAATAAGGTGGTCATAAAGGGTGTGCAGACTGAAGCTACAGAGGAGAACCCGTGGGGTGCTCCGGTGACCGTGACTTTTGATGCCTACAATGCCTATGACGCCGAGTCGCTCAACCTGGGCGCTGTCGCCGTCATGATAGAGAATAGTGTGACCGGCAATGAGTCCGGTTATGACCAGACCAACGGTTTCTATAATCGTAACGAAGATTATATCCGCAATAATTACGGTGAGTTCCTCGTGCCTTATATGAAGCCCTATCTATCGGGTGGCGAGTTTGGAGTGTCTCGAATATCCTTCCGCAATATGGTCTATAATCACGTGGCTCGCGGTATCTGGCCCTCCTTCTCCGGGGAGCCTCTCGAAGGAGAGTGGGTACGCAGTGAGGCGCGCGGTGGAGAATTGACATTTGAGATACCTGAAAATGTGCATAACCTGAAGGATACCGAGGTTATCGTGCTTCTCATCGATAATGATACGCATAATATCGTCGCTTCCGATATCATGGCTGCCAAGGATTATAATCTGGCCGGAGTCGAAAGTGTGAATCTCTCAGTTGTCAAGACCGAGCGCAACGGCAGTCTCTTGACCGTCACCGCCCCTGCCGGAAGCACTGCTGAGGTGTATACCCCCGCCGGTGTCAAGGTCGCGTCAGCATCCGTAGCTGAGGCTGCCACCATCGAGGTTCCCGCCGGTATCCTCCTCGTCCGCGTGGTTACTCCCGCAGGAGCCACCACCTTCAAGCTGGCCGACTGATCCGGATCCCCCTCATGAATCCCGGTTTTGTAGGATGAAAGCCACCGAGAATCAAGAGAGGTCTTGGTTCTGTGCCGGAGCGTCAGCTCCGCAAATCAAAAGAGGCTCGCGCCAATGCGCGAGCCTCTTTTGGCTTATATCACCTCGATCCGAAGGCGCTCATGCCCGGTGATGACATGAGGAAAGATCTCCCCGGCCTCTTTAGCAAAGAGGGAGTCATCAGTATATCGCGAGGAGTAGTGCCCGGTCAGGAGCCGTCCCGCCCCCGCGTCGCGGGCCACCATGGCTGCCTGCCGCGCCGTCGAGTGTCCGCGCGGGGCAGCATTCTCAGCGTGATCTTCCAGATAGGTGGTCTCATGAAACAGCAGCGAGACCCCTTTGAGTTGCTCGGCAAGTCCCGGCATGTATGCAGTGTCGCTGATATGCGCGTAACTGCGCGGCGGCTCGGCCGGTGTGGTCAGATATTCGTTCGGGACCACGGTCCCGTCCGGTTTGACGAAATCCTCACCCTCCTTTATGCGGCGCATCATTGCGATCGGGACACCGTGGAAGTCACAGGCCGCGCGGTCGATATGACGCAGCCCGGGATGCTCCTCAAAGACGTATCCTACCGTCGGCACCCGATGGTTCAGTTTCACCGTGCGCACACGGATGGCATTATTCTCGAATACCGTCTCTCCACCCTCGGGGGAGATGATATGGAAATTAACCTTAAATGGAGTCTCGCCGCAGAAATAGCGTATCATCGGTTCGAGCACCCGCCGCCCCTCCTCGAAGGTATGGATCGTGATGCTTCCCCCGGTTCCCGACAACGCCAGAGTACCGATCAGCCCGGGTAGCCCGAGCACATGGTCACCATGCAGATGGGTCAGAAAGATGTGCCCGAGACGAGAGAAGCGGAGCCGCATCTGCTGGAAGGTGCGCTGTGCCCCCTCGCCGCAATCTATCATGAAGAGATTCCCCCGGCAGTCCACGACCGTCGAAGAGGGGAGATGTGCGAGACTCGGTTTGGCCGACCCGCTCCCGAGGACGTTGACAGTAAAGGTCGGACGATTGCTCATTTGCGTGTCATCTGGGCGTAATCCTTCGCCAGTCCGCCGGCTCCTGTCTCTTTGTAGAGCGAGGGGAGATCGTGGCCCGTCTCCTTCATCACGTTGACGAGCTTGTCAAACGACACACGGTGACTGCCATCAGTGAAGCTGGCGTAAATATTGGCGTCAAGGGCGCGCGCAGCAGCGTAGGCGTTGCGTTCGATACAGGGTATCTGCACCAGACCACAGACCGGGTCGCAGGTCATCCCGAGGTGGTGTTCGAGTCCCATCTCTGCGGCATATTCGATCTGGGCGGGACTTCCCCCGAATAGCTGGCTTGCAGCTCCCGCCGCCATTGCGCAGGCCACACCGACCTCACCCTGACACCCGACATCGGCACCGGAGATGGAGGCGTTCTGCTTGACGATATTACCGATAAGCCCGGCCGTAGCCAACGCGTGGAGAATCTGAATCTCCGGGAAATCACGACTCTTCCAGAGATGATAGAGCACACCCGGGAGCACACCGCAGGAGCCGCACGTAGGAGCTGTGACGATTTTACCGCCGGAGGCGTTCTCCTCACTCACAGCGAGGGCATATGCGAAGACCCGTCCGCGAGAACGCAGGTTGTCGCGATAACCACCAGCCTTCACATAGTAGGAATTGGCTTTACGTTGCAGATTCAACGGACCCGGCAGGCGACCTTCCTTGAAGAGACCGCGCTCCACCGCTTCCTTCATAGTCTCCCAGACATCATGCAGGTGATCGTAAATTCCCTCACCCTCTACCTGCTCGACATATTCCCAATAGGCACGACCGGTCTTCTCGCAGTAGTGCATGATGTCAGACATCGTGTTGAGGTCATAGATCTCGGATGAGGTTTCGTGAGGTTGTCCCTCCTCCTCGATCGCTCCTCCACCGACACTGTAATAGGTCTTCTCATCCGTGGGGAAGCCTGATTCATTGAGCGACCGGATGGTCATTGCGTTGGGGTGATAGGGGAGGAAGACATCCGGTTTCCATATGAATTTCACCGGTTGCTCCGTCGACGACAGCACATCGTGAATAGCCACGTCGGTCATATGCCCCTTACCCGTAGCAGCGAGACTTCCGTAAAGCACGACCTCGAAGCCCGCTGCTCCGCGATGAGAAGCAAGAAAACTCTCGGCGGCCTTCCGCGGCCCCATGGTGTGAGACGACGAAGGTCCGAAACCGATACGATATATTTCCTTAATAGATTTCATACCGCAAAAATACCAAATATCCATCGCATATGCAAATATTCTCCCTCAGAGGACTTTAGAATTATAACTTCAAGATTTCTCACATACTTCATATATAGAGCTAATACGCAAGGGATAGGATAAGAGTTGAAAAATCATCATTTATTGGGATTGTGGGGACGGGCGGGAAGATGTACTTTTGCAGTCGGAAAAGTGCATTGTAGAGAGATGAAGGTTTTTCTTGCAAATATCGGGGTAGCTTTGGCGCTTTTGGGCGCCGCTGCGGGGGCTGAGGCTTCTGAGCGGCGCGACACAGTGACGCTGGGGGAGGTGAGCGTCACGGCGCTTAAGCAGCAGGCTCGTCTGCGCACTGAGGCTATGGCCGTCACCCTGATAGGGGAGGGTGAACTCGAACGTCTCGATGCCGTTTCCATCAAGGGAATTTCTGATGTGGTGCCTAATTTCTATATGCCGGATTACGGGTCGCGTATCACATCCTCCATATATGTACGCGGTATAGGTGCGCGTATGGATCAACCTGCTGTCGGTCTGACTGTCGATAATGTGCCTTATCTTAATAAGGATGCCTATGATTTCGATGTAGCCGATATCGTGAGTGTGGAGATGCTTCGCGGTCCGCAGTCTACACTATATGGTCGCAACACCATGGGGGGACTGATCGCAGTGACGACCCTCTCTCCGTTCAGGTATCAGGGATGGCGTGTGTCTGCCGAAGTAGGGACCGCTCCCTCAGCGCGTGCTTCTCTCGGGTGGTATGGTCGTCTGTCGAACGTATTGGCTCTCTCTGCAACTGCCAACGGAAGCTGGTGTGCCGGATATTTTCGCAACAACTATAACAACGCCAAGACCGATAAGGAGCGTTCGGGGGGTGTGCGCACCAAACTGGAATGGCGTCCTCGTCGCGACACCAGGCTGAGCAATGTGCTCGCTGCCTCGATACTACGACAGGAGGGGTATCCCTATGAGTCGTGCGCAAGTGGCGAGATAAGCTACAACGATACCTGCTTCTACCGCCGATTTACTCTGACCGACGGACTGACGGTAACCAAAAATCATGAGTATTTCAACGTAACCTCGATCACTTCGCTTCAATATATAGATGACAATATGACTCTCGATCAGGATTTCCTGCCGTTGTCATATTTTACACTCACACAGAAGAAGCGTGAGACGGGGCTGACGGAGGATCTCGTCTTTCGTTCTCCGAGCGGTGACGGGAAGTATTCTTGGACTACAGGTCTCTTCGGGTTCTGGAAACATCTTTCGATGAAGGCCCCGGTGACCTTTAAGAAGGATGGTATCGCGGCCCTGATTACCGGACATCGTAACGAGAACAATCCCTATTATCCTATCAAATGGGACAGCGAGACTTTTCCGCTGAACAGTGATTTCGGCATCACGACTTTCGGGGCGGCTCTCTATCATGAGTCGCGTCTCGACTTGGGTGCGTGGCATATCAATCTCGGCCTGCGCTTCGATTACGAGCGTGCCCGAATGGATTACCATAGTTTCTGCTCTACCTCCTATACTATATATCGTAATCCTTCGGGCCAACTTCCGCTGACGGGTGGCGTTGATGAAACGGTATATCGTCAGGTCCCCATCGAGATTAATGACCGTGGACGGTTGGCACGAGACTATTGGATGATACTGCCGCGCGTGGGGGTTGTGCGTGACCTTGGCGAGATGGGAAGCAATCTTTACGCCAATATCTCGCGCGGTTACAAGACCGGGGGATTCAATACGCAGATGTTTAGCGACGTGCTTCAGCAGCGTCTGATGAACATCATGGGTATCGGCGGCAACTATGATGTCGACGATATTGTCGGCTACAAGCCGGAGTCGAGCTGGAACTACGAGATCGGGGCTCACACGGAGTGGCTCGACGGGAAGGTGACTGCCGATGCCGCCATATTCTATATAGACTGCCGTGACCAGCAACTGACGATGTTTCCCGACGGCACGACGACGGGGCGCATCATGACCAATGCCGGAAAGACACGTAGCTTCGGGGGCGAACTCTCCGCAATGTGGCGCGTCAATGACGCAGTGACACTGAATGCCTCCTACGGATATACCAACGCGCGCTTTGTCCGTTTTAATGACGGACGCAATGATTATAAAGGGAAACGGGTGCCTTATGCACCAGCGAACACCCTCTTCCTTCAGGGTCTTTGGTTACACCGATGGAGCGGAAAACCGGTTGAATCGCTTGAAGTAGATCTGAATCTGCGTGCGACCGGTGAGATTTGGTGGAACGAATCGAATACCCTCCGTCAGCCCCTCTACGCGCTACTCGGAGCTTCGGCTACGCTGACGACGCGCAGCGGGATCTCTATTCAGCTTTGGGGAAAGAATCTGACCTCGACCCGCTACAATACTTTCTACTTCCTCTCGATGGGGAATGAGTTCGTGCAGCGCGGAAAGCCGGTGTCGGGGGGTGTCACAATAAGATATTCTTTTTAAAACACAAATATATAATGAAGAAAACCTCTATTTGTAAGCTGCTGCCGGGTCTCCTGGTGATTACTCCCGTGCTGCTTGCATCATGCAGCGACCTTGATGGTGGCTCAACTCAGGAAGCAAAGATCGGAGTTACTGTAATTAACCATCTGACGCCTCTGGACTCTTCGAAGGAGATCATCATGACCAAGGGGGAGTATACCGTGAATCTCAACGCTACCTCGCGTGAGGCTTCGATTACGACCACCAGTCTGAAATTCGACAATTCCGACCATGCCTTCGCCACCAAGGGGATGCGAATGACCGCCAACGGCTACACCGTGGAGGGGCTCGGCTATGGGGAGGTCTACTCTTTCAGTGGTAGTGAGGGTAATCTCAGCATCGGCGGCTCTGCCGAGATCAGCAATATGAGCGGCAGACTGAACCCCTTCGGATATTTCTCAAAGACTTACGTGCCGGGATACTTGCAGTATAATAGTTATCCGTTCCGCCTCGTGATGTCGTATCAGTACGGCACGGAGTACACTGTCAAGACCCTTTCGGGCGACTCCTTCTATGCCGGTAAGACCATTACCACTTATCCCGGTCAGGGCGGGGCGCCGTCAAACTATGAGAACGACGGAGCGATGTATCGTGTCATAATCGATCCGGCCAAGATGGTTGCCGACGTCATCATATATGATGCTCAGTTTGCCGAACCGATGCCCAAGATGACCGCCATGATCGTGAAGGGCTTGAAAGTGACAGCCACTCGTGACGGCTTTACGGCCAAGGGTGAAGGTATCGTTCCCTCCGCTGTGGAGGGGGGTATGGAGACACCTTACGAGACCTTCCCCTTCACTTCGATTGAGGTCCGCACGACCGGGGGAGACCTGACTCAGGTAGCAATCGACTATGTCGTGGCGGGTCGATTCACTGGCAAATTTACAGGTAGCAGCCTTCGAGTTTTGCAGTGAGGAGAGGATATACATTGCAATGTGATATAAGTTTCGCCCCGTCCCGCTCCAAGACGGGGCGAAACGTGTAAAAATGGCAAAGTGCATTAAAGTCGCTTAAAATATTTGTGGCTTTAAGAATTTTTAAGTATCTTTGCGCTGTATTCCCGCACCCTTCCGAGCAAGGTGAGCGAATCGGTTTGCTAACTAATTTATTATAAAACGATTATATGAATATCTTAATGGGAATAAGCAACGGCGACCTGGCGATAACGGCGACCCTGACCGGTATCGGCCTTGTGTTTGCTGCGCTGCTCATAGCCAAGCTGATTTCTCCGAAATCGTATTCAGTCAAGAAGTCGGAGCCGTATGAGTGCGGTATTCCGACGCGCGGTGAGTCGATGATCCAGTTCAAGTCAGGCTACTACATCTTCGCCATCTTGTTCTTGATCTTCGATGTGGAGACAGTATTCCTCTATCCCTGGGCGACCGTGACCCGTTCGCTCGGCACGCAGGGTCTGCTGTGTATCGCCATCTTCATGTTCATACTCATCTTGGGCCTGGCTTACGCCTGGCGGAAAGGAGCGCTGCAATGGAAGTGAATATCAAGTCGAT
>CAMWHX010000005.1 GCA_947174155.1 uncultured Porphyromonadaceae bacterium | reverse complement strand
GATTCATAGCCTACACTTTTTTTGTCTTTATGCACCGACTTTTCGGCTTGGGCCGAGGAACCGATTAAGGTTACAGAATCTCGGTATGGAGAAAAAAATCATCCGGAGGGTAAAAAATGGTAGTTGTCCCCAAATTTAGGACAGAATTTATTATTTTTGTCCCCAAATTTAGGACACCTCTGTCATATAACTGGGCCTCCTATGCGTGTGATATATTCATGTTTATCCGTATACCCAATTATAACCGTTCTTTGCAGAAGGTGGAGAGTTCCCAACCCAAATACTATTGCATAGACAACGGTCTTCGCGACTCCGTGTTGCTCCCTGATAGCGATGACAATGGAAAGAAGCTTGAAAACACCGTGCTTCTTCAGCTTTATCGTCGGCGTACCCCTGTGGATAAAATATTCTATTACAAAGGGCGCGGAGAGTGCGATTTTGCTGTACAAAGAGGGTTGGATATCGAAGTGCTGATTCAGGTCACGTGGGATATGAAGGATCCGGAGACACGTAGCCGGGAGATTGAGGGACTGATTGAAGCTTCCGAAGCGACAGGATGTGACAATCTGTATATCATAACCTATGACAGTGCGGAGGAAATTGCTCTACCTGACGGCAGGGTAATCCATGTGGTCCCTGCTCATCGCTGGTTACTACAATAATCATCAAGACTTCCTTACATAAGATAGAATAAAGACAGAGGTGGTATATTTTGGAGGAGAAAATGCGTAAATCGGGGGGGAGGGTGTTGGATTTTCACCAAAAAGTCTTAAATTTGCATTCTGTAAACAAACGATGATTCATAAGGTATCATTCAGCGTGGACGCGGTAGCCATGGCGCGCTTCAAAGCGTCTCTCACTAATTATGAATTATGCTCTGTGAATTATGAATTAAAAAGACGCATGCCATGACTCATGACAAGACCAATACTCCCGACACTCAGCTTGTAGCCGAGGTTGAAGTTGACAACAGCCGCTATCCTTATATCGGCATGGTAGCCAATTATGAAGACAGCGCCGAGACCCGGGTCCTCCTAACTCCGGAGGCTTGCGGACTCCTTACCGCTTCGGGCCATGTGGTGGCCATGGAGACGGGTGCCGGTGTCGATGTCAGCTTCACTGATTCCGACTATGCGGAGTATGGTGTCAAGATCATGACTCGCGAGGAGGTTTTGCAGTCGGGTGTGGTGCTCTCTTATGCTCCTCTGCGGGCAGTCGATGTGCGCCGTATGCGTCCCGGCTCCACAATGTTATGCATGATGGACACGGAGCTGATCAATCCCGGTCTTATCCAGGCACTCCTCGAACAGCGTATCACCATGGGTTGTCTCGACAATATGTACAGCCATAATGACGAGCAGGTCTTCGCCAACATCATCGATGAGATAGATGGTCGCGCTGCGGTGATGTATGCTCAGGAACATCTGTCGTATCTCGGTGGAGGCAAGGGTGTACTTCTGGCCGGTGTCGCCGGCATCAATCCCTGCGAGGTGCTGATCTTCGGAGAGGGTGTTGATGTCGAAGCTGCGGCATTGGCTTCATTGGCTGCGGGCGCTCATGTGACGGTGCTTAATAATGATATCTCGGCCCTGCAACGCACACAGCAGATCTGCGGCCCCAACCTGACGACTCTGGCCATACATCCCAAGGTGCTCAGCAATAAGATGCGTACGGCCGATGTGATCTTCATGGGAACCACTACGCGCCCCTTCGAGATTCCGACGAGCCTGCGCGCGGTGATGAAGCCCAACGTCTATGAACTTGATTTCAAGGAGGAGCATCCGGCTGTATCGGTGCCTCGCACTGTGGCAATGGCCATCTCTAACGTGCTGGTCAACTTCTTCGGAGAGATGATGCTGAAAGGGAATTTCGAGGGTATGCTCTCCACTTCGGAGGGTGTGCAGGCGGGTATCGTGACTTACCACGGTTGTCTTGTCGACAAGCTTCTCGCTTCCTATCTCGGTATGCAGAGCGTCGACATCAGCGTGATGCTCGCCGGCGGCAGCGCCAACTGACCCGCACCCGCGCGTGCGCGGGTATCCCCCCTCTTGATCCTGCGATCTTGACATCCGTATCGTTTTCGTCCCCCCTTCTGATACACCTCATCCCCTCCAATCTCTGGAGCGGACGCGAGCGTTATGCTCTTGATCTTTGCCGTTACTACTCCGGCGAGGGTTGGGAGACGGTAGCGCTCACACGTGATGCCCGTGTAGTCGACATCCCTTTTGAGGAGGCCTGCATAACGGTACGCCATGCGCCGTATCACGGATTTTGCGATCTGTCAACCATACGCCGACTTCGGCGTCTCATAGATAACTGTGCCCCCGGACGCACCATCATCATTCATGCCCATCGCACGCGCGACGCGTTGCGGGCTCTGGTCGCCCGCCGACTTTCCGGGCGCCCCGAGGTGCGTGTGATATTGACACGTCATCGTGTCGCTCCGGGTAAGGACAATCTCCTGTATCGGTATATATATGGTCATCTGGATGCCCTGATATGCGTGTCGCAGATAGCGCGCGATGCCTTCTTGCGAACG
The DNA here is from genome assembly GCA_947174155.1 of uncultured Porphyromonadaceae bacterium. The sequence goes on along the minus strand of CAMWHX010000005.1, from coordinate 14,036 downwards.
TGGCATGGTCGTGTGGCTCCGATAGATGAAAACCGTATACATGTGGTGCTTAACAGTGTGCTGGATGCTCCGGAGGAGGCCCTGCCGATGCGCGAGAGGGGAGCTCTGACAGGACTCTTCCACGGTCCCATACAGCCCGGCAAGGGTCTCGAAACACTTGTGCAGGCTCTGACTCCGGTCAAGGCTAAGGGGGTGCGTATGAGGATGAGAATCATGGGGACCGGACATCCGGACTATGTCGATGCCCTGAGGCGTCGGGCCCAGCAATTGGGAGTCATGGAGATGATTGACTGGCGGCGTCATGACCACCGGCCTCTTGATGTAGTGGCGGATGCACATTTTGGGGTTGCTCCATCGACAGTGCCGGAGGCATTCTGCCTTCCGAACGCCGAACATATGGCCTGCGGCCGTCCGGTAATCTGCACGGCAATGGGTGCCCAGCCGGAATATCTGGAGGATGGGGTGTCGGCTCTATTTGTAGCTCCGGCCAACGCCTCCGCTTTGGCTGAGGCTATCATAGCCCTGGCTACCGATCCGGTCCGCCGCGCCGCAATGGGAATCGCCGCCCGAGCCGCCTATGACGCCCGCCTCACCTGGACGGGGTTTGCAGCCATCATGACCCCCATACTCCTCGGCGACAGACAGCACGGGTGACATCATCCCGACAGATGAAAGTCATAGATTCAATCTACTGATTATCATTGTATTGAGATTAATCTTTCTTTGCAAAGAAATATTTATGCCTGTTTATTTTCCTTAGAAAGAAAACTTTTTGTAACTTTGTGATATACTTAGAGCTATGGAAAGAATATACGAAAGGCACGCTTGACAGAAAGCCTGAAAACGTCCGTCCACCGATATCTATACTCGGAGATTGCATGGAACGATCGTCTTATAATGATCAAAGGTCCCCGCGGAGTTGGCAAGACGACAATGATGTTGCAACGTTGTAAGCATAATGGAGATAAGGGCTTATATGCCTCCTTGGATCAGTTGTATTTTAATGACCACACTATCGTTGAGCTGGCCGACTACCACTATAAGCATGGAGGCACCCATCTATATGACCGGAAGTATCTGTTTGAGGTCGGTGGAAAAGGGAAGGGCTTTTCGCAAATAGCAGATAAGCCTGACAGCTATGTGCTTGTTGACAACATAGAAACCGGGATCGGCAACAAGATACCCATATGGCTTTTAGGATTCTTGTACTGATTTCTACTCAACTGACAATCAGCTCTATAATAGTAAATTTGTAAAAATCCAAAGGAATAATGCCCCAAGAAACGTAAAAATCCAAAGGAATAATGCCTCGAAATATGTAAAAATCCAAATGAATGGATGCGGCGGCGCGGTTAGAGACCGGGGTCGAGGTCGCGGAGCCAGTCGTTGTCGGGGGGTGTCTGACGGGGATTAAGGGGGCCTCCCTGTATCCCGGACGGTCCGGGAGCGGCAGGATCATGCAGAGTCACCTTTGCTGAGCCGACGATGGCACCGGGGGCCTTCGGGCTGGCCGGTATGGTCGGTATGCGTTTGGGTGTCATGTCGATGGCGAGCTCATCATCAATACGGGCTTTGTCGTCAAGCTCCTTGACTTTGGCACGAAGCATCTCGATTCGTCTCTCATACCGGCGTTTCATCTCCTCCACCTTCTCCAGCTCCCGTCGAAACTCCGCCAGCTGCTCCTCCATATCCCGCATCTCTTCGAGCTCGGCCGTGAGGCGTCTCACCTGAGCCTCGGCAGCCGCCAGCGCGCTTCCCCGCTCAGCGAGATCTCCACGCAGGTTGGCGGTCTCGGCGCGGGCAGCGTCGAGCTGACGGTTGGTCTCGCTCAGGCGCTCCATGATGGACTCCACGTCGCGCCGGCGCATGACGCGCTCCTCCTCTATCAGACGCATACGCTCCGAGGTAGCCAGAAGAGTGCGGAAACACTTGACCGGATGCAGCCACGCTGCGAAAGCTCCGGACGGCACATATATCTCATCCCGCTCCTCAGTCACGGTCCTCCTCTCCGGCAGCTATCACTCCGGGACGTAGCACCACGCCGGCTCCCTTGCGGCCATTGATGGCGATGGTCAGCGGTTCGTCGAAGCGCACGACCCTCACGCTGTCACTCTCATAGACGGCAGGGAGGGAGTCAAGATAGGCACTGTCGATCCAGCCGTTGCCCCCCTCGGGATCTACGGTGAAATATCCGACGCCGAAGCTGGTCAGATTCTGGAAGAAATGTGTGCCCTGGGAGGGCTCGATGCGGTATCCGGGTAGGGCTGACTCCACGATCAGACGTGCACCGGCTATCTGAGCCCATTTCACGGGTATGCCCAGAGCATGGTCCGATGATCCCCAGCGTCCGGGTCCGATGAGTATGTAGGGATCACCCGACTCCACATAGCGGCGGTTGATCTCCTCGATCTCGCGGGCCACCTCAGGATTGCGGGCCGAGTCGAAGGTCCCCGGTTTGACGTAGACCACATCGCGCACTCCATCCATCACACCGTGGCCGAGAGCCGTCTCGCTGCGCAATATCAGGTCACTGTCAGGATGTTGCAGTATGGTGTCATCAAGCATCTCCTTCTTGTCGACAATAGGACGCATCTGGAGCCAATAGAGGGTCCCTTTCTTCTCCGCCTTGACGGCATCCGGAGCGATGACTCCGGCAAACTCTATCTCGACGGGACGTCCCATCTCATACTGCCCGGTAGAGAGCATGAAATCGATTATCTCGGCCAGGGGGAAGACGCGCTGTTGAAGCACGTTGGCGAAGGTCACCAGCTTGCGCCCCGGACCGAACTCGTTGTCGCGTATCATCCGGTCGTTGACATCGAAGGTCGACACCAGATATTTCAGCGCTCCCGTCTTGAAGGCATCCGCCACCGGGACACGCCGTATGTTGAAACTGTCATCTGTCGATAGATTCTCGCTAACCCCCGGATCGGCAGGAAGGGCGTAAAGATAGGTCTGGGTGTCACGCAGGGCCAGATCCACCGTAGAGGTCTGGAGCACCTTGTCGGGATACCTCGGACTGAAACGCAGGGCCATACCGCCGTCGACTATATACTTGCCCAGACCGGCGGCCACCTCAGCCACTCCATCCTCAGCCACTTCGTCGCCTAAGGGATAGTAGTTGAGGGAGCGACCGACGCCCGAGAAATTGGGATAATAGAGCCCGTCGTGGTCCTCGCCTACGACCTCTTGCAGTATGACGGCCATCTTCTCCTGGTCGATGACATTGCTCGTAGCGTTCATGTATGCCTTGGAATCGGCAAAGAAGACGGAGGCATAGACACCCTTGATGGCATCGCAGAGTATGCGCAGGGTGTGGCCGCGATCCTCCAGGCGCGGTATCATGTATGTGGCGTAGATGCCCGCAAAGGGTTGGTAATGTGAGTCCTCAAGTAGTGACGAGCTTCGTACGGCCAATGGTTTGTCGACCACTTCCAGCAGTGCCGTGAGGTCTTCCAGAAGCGACAGCGGGAGCTCGGCGCGCAGGAAGGCCTGCAGAATCTCCGGATCCGGAGTGTCGGAGAGGGCTATGGGGTAGAGGTCATTGGAGTCCATGAACTCATCGAAGATGTCGGTACATAGCACCACCGTGCGGGGAATGGTGATCTGCACACCCTTGAAATCCTCGCATACCGGATGGCGCTTGATGATCTGGTCGATGAAGGCCAGACCACGCCCCTTGCCACCTAATGAGCCCTGTCCGATACGGGCGAAATTACTGTACCAGTCGAAACGGTTACGGTCGAAGACGGCCACGACACCGCGGTTCTTCATGCGGCGGTATTTGACGATACACTCAAACACCAGCCGGCGCACGTTGTCGGCCTGCGTCAGGTCGGTAAACTGGAAATTCTTGATAGCATCCGCGATTGGGAAGAGGGCGCGGCTGTAGAGCCAGCGGCTTATGTCATTGTGTCGACCGTGACGCATCAGGGCATCATCGGGTATCTCGAAAATCTTCTTTTGCAGATCCTTGAGGTCATGTATGCGCATGATCTCGCGGTCCTCGGCATCCTTGACTATGAAGTCGCCGAAGCCGAAGAGGAGACGGACGGCGCGTCGGAGGTCCTGGGGGAGTGTCTTGGAATTCTTATCAATGAAGACATATCCATCCTCCTCGGCCCAGCGACGGTTGACGCTCTCCTGGCTCTCGACGATAATGGGCATATGCGGGAAGCGGGCACGCACGTAGGCTGCAAATTTACGTCCCGCTTCGGGATCTTTCTGTCCGTCGCGCGGGAACCGGGCATCGGTGATGACGCCGAGCATATTGTCGCCATACTTATCGAAGAGGGCCACGGCCTCCTCATAGTCGCGAGCGAGAAGCACCTTCGGGCGTCCGCGCATACGCAACATCTGCTCATGCTCGTTGAGGGCCTCTGTGGAGAATATCATCGACTGCTTGAGCAGGAACTTGAAGAGGTGTGGCAGCACAGAGGAGTAGAAGCGTATCGAGTCCTCCACCACGAGGATCGACTGCACTCCGACCTCCTCGATGTCGGCGTCGGCGTTCATGCGGTCCTCAATGAGCTTGATTATGGCCAGGATGAGGTCTACATTGCCGAGCCACGAGAAGACATAATCCACACCATCCAGATTTTCGTCAGCGATACGGCGGCGTACTTCCTTGGAGAAGGGTGTCAGCACCACGAAAGGTGTCTCCGGATACTGCTCCTTGATTCGCTTGGCCTCGCGGAAGGTCTCGCTGATGTCGACACCCGGCATGGCGATGATTAGGTCAAAAGGTTTGGCCTCCAGTTCCCGCCATGCCTCCTCGTAGTTGGCTACCTTGGTGAAGCGCGGAGGAGACGACAGATTGAGCGACACATATTCGAAATAGACCTGTTCCTCGACACGCCCGTCCTCCTCCATCATGAAGGCGTCATAGGGGGTGGCGATCAGCAGGACGTTGAATATACGCCTCTGCATCAGGTTGCGAAACTCTGTATTTTTCAGGTAGAGGCGGCTGACCAGGGAGTCTGAATACTGCTGCATTGCTGCGGATCTTTGAGTGGTGAGGCTAATGTGGCGGCTGCTTAGTCCTCGGGAGTCGAGGGTGTCTGCGGCTCTGGCTCCTCCGGAGTCGAGGGCGTCTGCGGCTCTGGCTCCTCCGGAGTCGAGGGTGTTTCCGGTTCTGATTCCTCGGGAGTCGAGGGCGTTTCCGGTTCTGATTCCTCGGGAGTTGAGGGCGTTTCCGACTCTGTCGTCTCTGTGGCGGCAATGGTGGTGAGGAAGTGATCAAGGGCGGCTGTCATTGACGGCATCTCCTTGGTCGGCGCCGCAAAATCGAGAGTGAGTCCCGCATCCTCGGCGGCCTTGGCGGTCGTGGCGCCGAATGTGCCGATATGCACGCCGTTGACAGCCTGGTCAAAGTCGGGGAAGTTTTTCTTGAGGGAATGTATGCCGGCGGGGCTGAAGAATAGGAGCACGTCGTAGTCGAAGGGTTCTTCGGGAGTGAAGTCGTTGCTGACCGTGCGGAACATCACCGCCGGAGTGACCTGGATCTTGGCGTCAGCCAGAAATTGCAAGTCATCCTTGGCCACGTCGGAGACGGGGAGCAGGAAGCGCTCCTTATTGTTCTTGATCATGGCTGCCATGAGCTGAGGATCATTGATCTTGCCCGTCTTGCCGAAGCTGATCTTGCGCTTGCGATAGACGATATACTTCTGCAAGTAGAGAGCGAGAGCCTCGGTGACGCAGAAATACCGCATCGTGTCGGGGACGCTGACGCGGCTCTCCTCGCAGAGGCGGAAGAAGTTGTCGACGGCCGTGCGGGAGGTGAAGATGACAGCTGTGAAGTCGGCGAGGTTTATCTTCTGCGGACGAAACTCCTTGGCTGTCAGTCCCTCCACCTTAATGAAGGGTCGAAACACCAACTCAGCGTTGTGTTTTTCGGCTATATCATAGTATGGACTTTTGCCCGTCTCGGGCTTGGGCTGTGATACCAATATTTTCTTTACGCTCATGTCTATGTCTTATATCATGCTACAGAGGTCATCGCTCCGCTTCTTATTCCGGTTACAGGATCATACCCGGGCACACAGCGACACCGCCGTAGCGGCGATGATCAGAAGCGGCACTATTTCCAGACTGCAAAGGTAGTACAAAAAAAGCACCCACGAGGAAATTTGGGTGAAAAAAATGCGAAATCCCTTCCACAGGAACACCATTTTGGCCAGGATGAAGCATCCGAGGCCAATAATGCCATAAAGTCGCCCCTCGGCGGGATAGCATATGCAGAGGAGGGCGAGTGGGAGCAGCAGGAGGCTCAGCAGACCCTGACTGGCTCCATAACCGCGCACCCACATGCGTGTATGCACGCCGTCGGAGAAGACGTTGCCCACGACGCTGTAGGCTATCCACATCCCCAGGGCGTAGAGGCTGCAGACTCCGACGCACACCGCGGTCTGCATCAGCGAGGGGCCGGCAGGCACGATACCGTAGGCCATAAGGACTCCGGCGCAGGAGATCTCCAGGATGTTGAGCAGCACCAGAAACGACGTCTCGCGCACGGTGTCGTCGAAGGCGTTCTGGCGCAGACGCACCACCGTGAGATCGCGCAGCAGGATGCCGAAGTAGCGGGCGCTGCTGCGGAAGCGGAAGGCCACGATGCAGAATATCAGCAGCAGGGCACCGGTCACTATCGAAGTGCCCGCAGTGGAGGCGGGAGGTGCCACGGCGGGAGGCACCGGAGGAGCTTCAAGCACTATCCCGGCTACCGGAGCGCTCTGTGTGAGGGCGACACTGTCGACCGCTTGCACGGCGACACTGTCGGTCACAGCGGTGAGGGTATCGGCTGCTGCATCAGTAATGGTCATATCTCATCATTCGTAATGGTCATATCCTATTTGGCGGATTTGGACTTGAACCATCCCTGCGCTTCATACCACTCGCAGGCGCGGCGTATACCCTCTTCAAGGGGCACTCTCGCCTCGAATCCGAAGTCGCGGTGCGCCTTGGAGGTGTCGACGCTCCAGTTTCGCTGGCGCAGGATATTGTATTTGTCGCTGTTGAGGGTCGAAGGCTTCCCCTTGGCCGCCCCTATCTTCTCGGCTACCGCACACACCCCCTTGACAATCCACAACGGAGCCTTCACGGGTATGACGAGTCGTTTGCCAAGTATGTCGGCTGCCATCTTGCGGAATTCACTCTGGGTGTAGGTCCGGTTTTCGGCTACGTTATAGGTCTCGCCGACAGGGGCATGCTCCAAAGCATCGCAGATGGCACGTGCCAGGTCTTCGACATAGATGAAGGAGAGCAACTGCCTGCGGAAACCGACAGAGAAGTCGACACCCTTGCGGATGGACTCAAACATCAGGAAGTAGTCATGATCTCTGGGCCCGTAAATGCCTGTGGCGCGGAATATGATATAGGGCACACCGCTCATGGCCAGATTCATCTCGGCCTTGAGTTTAGAGGCGCCATAGCGGGTGTTGGGTTGCGGTATGGTGCGCTCCGTGAAGGGGGTATACCCTTTCGGACCGGGGCCGACAGCCGACAGACTGCTCATATACAGTAGTTTCTCGGGAACCATATCACACTCTTTGACGGCCTCCAGGAAGTCACGCAGATACTCGCTGTTGATTCGGGCGAAATCCGTGTAGCGCAGACATTTCGTGGCTCCGAGATTGTAGATGATATAATCCCACTTTTCCCCGTCGGGGAGGGCGGCGCGCAGTGTGGGAGCAAGTGTGGAGGGTTGGTCGAAATCGAGGGTGACCCACTGCAACGTGCTGTCGGTCAGCCAGCGGCGTGAGGTCGAGGCGCGCACTCCGCACCACACCCGTGCGCCCCGGCGCAGACACTCCTCTACGATGAAGCCACCGGCAAATCCGCCGGCCCCCACCACAAGTATTTTCTTATCTTTCAGACTGCTCATTTGCTTTCATTTAGCGGATCACGGGAAGCCCGCTCTCCATATCTATAACGCCGAAACGGTAACCGCGTTCAAGCAGCCACTCGATGCTTTCGGGGAGCGCCGTGCGCAGGGAGTCGATGCTGCGCAGGGAGTCGTGAAACACGATTACGGAGCCGGGGCGGGTGTAGCGCTTCACGTTGGCCGTCACATCTGCGGCTCCCATGCGCCGGCTGTAATCGCGTGTGACGACGTCATACATCACCGTGTGCCAGCCCTCGGCTGTCAGCATCCTTCTTACTGCCGGAGTGAGGGTGCCGTGTGGGGGACGAAACAGGCGCCCCGATATCATCTCTCCACCCCGACGCACGTCGGCCATATACTTCTCCGCTCCGTGGCGGTGGGCCGCAAGATGATGGTAGGTATGGTTGCCCACGCTGTGCCCCTGTTCGAGCACCCTCTCCATCAGTCCGGCATAGCGGCGCACATTGTCACCGACCATGAAGAATGTGGCCTTCACGCCATATTCACTCAGACACCGCATGATCCAAGGAGTGGTACCCTCCGTCGGACCGTCATCAAAGGTCAGCCACACCGTGGGTGCTTCCTCGTCGGATGTGCTTACCACCCCGGTCACCCTTTCATCCTCCGGTGACACCCCGACGCGCCAGAGCGCATCGGGGGCTATGATACGTCGCCACCAGAGCGGGGGGGATTCGATGAATCTCACCTCAGCGGATCGTTAGCGGTCCATGTAGGCACTTGAAAGGCGCTTGCTGCGGGCCTTGTCGAGGGCGTGGAACTGCTCATACCGCTCCAGCTCATCCATCGAGCCGCCGGCGTTGAGATAATACTCTACCACCTGCCACAGCGCCGAGTCGATCATCTTCTCGTCGGCACTGCGCTCGGCATACTCCGCCGGAGTCAGCCGACTCAGCTCGTTGGCCACTTCACTGTATTTGGCGATCTCCTCGCCGAGCTGGTCGAGTGTGATCTCATCATCTGCTGCGGGGGCAGAGGCGGGAACACCGTTGACATATCGATCGTAGTTGCTTTGCAACTCCTGCTCATTGAGACTCCACTTGTCGAGTATGGGCTTGACCCTCTTCATGTCGCCGCCATACTCCTTGTAAATCTCTATGATACGCCAATACTGGTAGGGCATCAGCTGAGACTCGTAGGTCATCGCGGCTCCGGGGCCGAACTTCATTGCCATGGAGCGGTTGTATTTCACATAAGCGCCGAAACGCTCCATCAGTCCGAGAAGCTGCTCGAGACCCTTCTTGGTGAGCTCGGGGCGATTGAGACACTTCTCACTTCCAAGTTCACAGTATAGCTGGGCCGCAGTCAGGGCTACGCTGACGGTGTAGGAGGCGGTGGTAGTGGGGAGTTTCTTCTCCATCAGGTCGAGCACCTCAAGAGCTTTGGTGTATTTCTCACGCGCCTCCTTGGTCTGACCTGACTTTGCCAATTCGTCACCCTCATAGATGAGTTCACTGGCGAGGTCAACCATCGAACTGCGCATGCTCACGAGCATACGGCGCACTGTCTCGTCGAAGTACGGAGCCTTGGAGGGATCCACATCAGCTCCACCCCAACGATATTTCTTGGTGATGACGTCATATGCGCGATCAGTGCGAGAGGCCATGTCGGGCTGTATTGTCGGTACGAGCTGATGCACCATACCGGTGGAGCGCAGATAGGGGGTGAGACCCAGATGATACTCCTGGCCTACGGTCGAAGCCCAGTAGATGGGACGCTCCCAGCCGTTGGCGGCATTGGTGGCTATGATATCGAGCATCAGCAGTTCGCCGAGGCTTACATATCCCTTGGAGCGCACCGCCGAGGCCTGGCGCAGGTCGATCGTGATCTGATCCACGATGCGCGCCGTGTCGGAGGGAGCGACAAGACCGCGCTTGATGACTGTCGCGCGGTCCACGGGTATGCTGACCACACTCGAAGGCATTACGGAGTAGGGAGCGGCTTCGGTGCGTCCACGACCCGAATACACGAGTTTGAGCGACTCCAGAAGGTCAGCCGGTGCCTTCTCCTCACCGAGCAGGGTGACGTCGGCGCGGCTGTATGCATAATCCTGAGGCGTGGCGGTAAACTTCACCGGGGCAGCCTCATAAGACTGCATACGCTGCTGGTTGGCATACCAGTCGGAGTTGAGGTAGCTGAGATTGATTATCTTCACATCGGGTCGCACACCCTCCACCTCCTGGGCATACCAGAGGGGGAAGGTGTCGTTGTCGCCGTTGCAGAAGACGATGGCGTTGGGCTCCAGACTCTCCAGATAGTTGATGGCGAAGTCTCGGGCCGCGTAGCGCCCGGAGCGGTCATGGTCATCCCAGGTCTGGCTGACCATCTGCAAGGGTATGGCCAGACCTATGATGGCGGCCACGCCGGCGCAGTATTCACTCTTCAACTTCGAGCGTTCCAGCAGACGCCACAGTCCGGCCACACCCAGACCAATCCAGATGGCGAAGGCGTAGAAGGATCCGGCGAAAGCATAGTCTCGCTCACGCGGCTGTCCGGGAGTCTGATTGAGGTAGAGCACGATGGCGACACCGGTCATGAAGAAGAGGAAGAAGACCACCCAGAACTGCTCGATGCCACGTTTACCCTCGAAGGCCTGCCATAAGAGGCCTAAAAGGCCGAGGATGAGGGGGAGCATATAGTAGACGTTGTGGCCGGCGTTATCCTTACCTAAGTCTCCGGGTAGGAGCGACTGGTCACCCAGTCGGAGATTGTCGATGAAGGGGATACCCGAGATCCAGTTGCCCGCATCGAGCTCACCCTGCTGATTGAGGACGTCGTTCTGGCGTCCGGCGAAGTTCCACATGAAGTAGCGCATATACATGTGGGCGAGCTGGTAGTTGAAGAAGTAGGCGAGATTCTGCGCATAGGAGGGCTTGAAGGCCTGCTTCTGCGGATATGCCAGCGTGCCGGTATATTCGTTGTATACGGGCTGCACCTGGGTGTCAAGCTCAGGCACCTTCTGACCTGTGGCGCGGTCTACTGCAGTCAGGGGGACCAGAGTGCCCGGCACGGTGTCGAGATTCACCCACTGGCGATACATATCGCGGTGCATACGGCTGTACAGACGCGGGAAGAGCATGTTGAGCTCCGGATTCATCTTCGCCTCGGCCTTGTAGTCACGCTTGACGTAGTAGTCTCCGCCGTGACGGGCCTTGTCGGCATTGGCAGACTTCTCGCTCTCCGAGAGGAAACCGTATTCGGAAGAGGGTTCCGCTCCGGGGACTCCCTTGGCATAGAGGGGCTTGCCGGGTTTGACCACAGCTTGATAATAGGGGGTCGCGATAGTCACCCAGGATCCGTCATCACGCTGCACGACGGAATCGACATAGACCGTCGTCACCTCCTTCATCGGGGCGCTGTTGAGCGTCTCACCGTAGAGGAGGGGATTCTCGCCATACTGCTCACGGTTGAGGTAGGAGGCGAGGTCGAAGACATTGTCGGGGGAGTTCTGATTCATCGGAGTGTCAGCCGTAGAGCGAATCAGGATCAGGGCATAGCTGGAATAGCCTACGAAGATTACGGCGATACTCCACATCACCACGGTCAGCACCCTCACGGGGAGCTGCGTCTTGAAGCGGGTCCAGAGCAGAGCTGCCAGAGCTGCCAGAAGGATCAGGGCCACCCAGGGGGAACCGATCCAGAATATACCCGATATGGCGACGGCACAGAGGAAGGAGATTCTGATGCCGTTGGCCGACTTCTCGGCGTATAGCGAGTAGAGCGCCCAGAAGAAGACAGCCACGGTCAGCACGGCGTATATGAGGGCACCCGTGTTGAAGGCCATATGGCAGGTGTTGACGAAGAAGAGCTCAAACTGCTGGGCCACCTTGATGAAGCCCGGCACCAGACCGTAGAGCACGAACACGATGATGGCAAACGACACTATCAGAGCGATGAGTGACTTCGTTAGGTTCATGTCCTTCCACTTTCGGTAGCAGAACACCAGCACTATGGCGGGGATACACAGCAGATTGAGGAGGTGGACAGCCACACTGACACCGATGATGTAGGCGATCAGTATGAGATAGCGGTCCGAGTGGGGAGAGTCGGCATGATTCTCCCATTTAAGTATAAGCCAGAATACCAGGGCGGTACAGAAGGAAGAGAAGGCATAGACCTCACCCTCGACGGCCGAGAACCAGAACGTATCGCTCCAGCAGTATGCCAGCGATCCGGCCAGACCGGCCCCCATGATGGTAATGAGCTTGGCCAAGGAGATCTCTCCCGCCTGATCATCACGCACGATCAGACGCCGCGTGAGGTGAGTGATCGTCCAGAAGAGGAGCAGGATAGTCAGGGCGCTGAGCAGACCGCTCATGGCGTTGACCATCACCGACACGTGGGCCGCGTCTGGAGCGAAGTTGGCGAAGAAGCGGGCCGTGAGCATGAAGATAGGGTTCCCCGGCGGGTGACCCACCTCCAGCTTGTCAGCCTGGATTATAAACTCACCGCAATCCCAGTAGGAGGCGGTAGGCTCCAACGTGAGCCAATAGGTCACCAGGGCGATGACAAACACGAGCCATCCCCCGACGTTATTGACCAGCTTATACCGTTTCGTTATCATCAGTAAGTATTTTTCGCGAAAAACCGGCACGGTGGCCCGGTGCCACCATACCGGCTACAAAATTACAAAAAAAATCCCAATCCCGAAAACCATAGCTATCCGAGATGATCTTCACACCTGCTCGATGAGATAATCGGAGAGAGTGCGCGTCTGCGTGCTGAAGTTAGCCCCGATAAGGTAAATCTCTTTACCGGAGGAGAGAAACTTTCGCCAATAGCCTTTGTCTCGAATCTGTGTCAGTGCAATTTGAGCAGACCGGTCAATCTTAAACTCAAAGAGGTAGATAAAACGGTCTGTCTCAACCGTCAGATCCATTCGTCCGTTAGACGTCCGATCCTCCATACGTGTAAGATATCCCATTAGGGTGAAAAGAAGATATATTGCCGTCTGGAAATGATCCTCCACTGTCTTCTGCTTCGAATAAGGAATCCCGGCAATCAGGCTGTCGAGTGAGAGCATAAATGATTCTATCTTCCCTTCGCGTACATCACGCACAAATTTGCCGATATTGAAACGCTTCGCGATGTCTCCGGTTGACTTAGTCAGGTAATAGGGAATCAGAAATTTCAGAAAACCCTCCTTGACTTCCTTGTTGGGATAGTCAAGAATGTAGGTATCAATATCATCTTCATACTTCTTGATCGTCAGGTATCCGGTCTGATAGAAGGCCGGAATCGGATCTCCTGCGAGTATCCCCGCAGATTCAAGCTCATCCCTGTCAATTTCACACGGAGCAAGCTCAGGTAGGTTCAGGTCAGAGTTTTCAATCAACCGCACAAGATATGTGGGAGTGCCGGTCCGAAACCAATATTTGCCGATTTCCCTCGCTGCGAAAGCACTAAGCAGACTGAAGGGATTGTAGATATCCGGTGATTGCTTCGCAAAATGATAGCCGTCATAATTGTCGCGCAGTTCCTCACGTATCTCAGGAAATGATCTTCCGCTCTTATCCGCAATAGCTTGAATCCTATCCGGAAAATACTGATCAAGCTCTTCGGACGTTACTCCGCAAATAGCGGCGAAATTATCCTCGAATGAGATATCCCTAAGATTGTTGAGATCGGAGAATACAGAGACTTTGCTGAATCGTGCCACACCGGTGATTACCGCAATCTCTATATACTGATCCATTGTCTTGAGGTTGGCGTAGAACGATTTCAGAATCTTCCTCAGCTCCGAAGCCAATGACTCGTTGCCGAATGCGTTAAGAAGAGGTTTGTCATATTCATCAATCAGTATTGCAACCTTCTTGCCGGTTTTCTCACAAGCGCTGGAAATTATATGACCGAATCGCTCCGATACATCCCTATCCCTCTTCCGGTCTCCATAAAGGCTTTCCCATCGCTCAAGATAAGAGTTCAGCACAGACAACAGACCATCTACACAATCATAGACGCCGACATTCAGGTCCAGATGAAGCACGGGATGAGGCTCCCAGTCATCAGTCATGCCACCCAATGCCAAACCGGAGAAAAGATCCCGGCGCCCTTGATAATAAGCTTCGAGAGTAGAAAGCAGCAGACTCTTCCCGAACCGTCGGGGGCGGCTGAGGAAATAGTAGCCACCATCCCTGAC
>CAMWHX010000004.1 GCA_947174155.1 uncultured Porphyromonadaceae bacterium | reverse complement strand
TTTTGGGGGAGAGCCAGGTGCGGTACTGGTTTTTGCGGGCGGTGGTGAAGAGGCGCAGCTGACCGTGATGACACTTGATGTCAATGCGTTGTCCCATGTTGCCCGGTTCGCCGTCGAGGTGCACGGGGCCGTTGGTGCGTCGTATGATGGTCAGTTCGCGTGCCTGCAAGGTCGTGGCGTGTGCGGTGTGTCCTACGAGACCGGTGAGGACGTCCAGGCCTGCTAGGGCGAGCTGGAGCGGGTTTCCCTTGTGGATGATAGTGACATCAAGAAGGCCGTCTTTGATGGAGGCTGTGGGGGCGATATAGGCATTGTTGCCATACTGAGAGGCATTGCAGCAGGCTACGAGCATCGCCTGCTCGGTGATAACGTGGCCGTTGGCTATGATGATGTATTCTTCGGAGCGGTATTTGACAAACTCATCGAGTGTGGTCTGCACGTAGCTGGTCAGTCCACGACGCCCGAGACTGTTGAATTTCTCGGTAACAGTGGCATCGAAACCGACTCCGAAGGCGCAGAAGAAGGGTTGGTCATTGGCTGTGGCATAATCGCAGTTGAGCACACGGTTCTCCCCGATCACACGCAGCGCTCCGCGCACGGTGATAGGTATATTGAGATGACGGGCCAGACCATTGCCTGAACCAAGGGGGATAATACCCAGGGCTACCTCGGAGCCACACAGACCGCGGGCCGCCTCGTTGACGGTGCCGTCACCTCCACAGGTCAGAACCCCGTAATAACCCATGCGCACGGCCTCGCGCGCCAGTTCTGTAGCATCGCCGGGACCCTTGGTATAGCGCACTTCGCTCACAAATCCCTGTTTCGAAGTCTCCTGTCGCACAGTATCTGCCAGCCCCTCCTTGGAGGCGGTGCCGGATATCGGATTGATGATCACCATCAGACGTTTTACCATTTCATCAGTCATAATGCTACCTGATACTCTTCGTAGTGCAAAAATAGTAATAAATCCTCAAACTATCTAATTTCCCTTATGGTCGGGGAGATCTCAGAAGGAGAGTTGGAGCATGGCTTCAAGACGGTTGGAGGAGCCGTGGCTGCCATCGAAGTTCATGCGTTTGCCGATCATGTATTCGATGCCGGTACTCAGTCGGGGTGTTATTTCCCAAAACAGATTGACTGCGCCACACATGCCGTATTTATATCCGTCACTCTCGGCCGGCTTATCCTCGTAGTTGCGCAGCTGAGTGAAGATAAGTGAGGAGTAGAGATCGGGGCGGAAATTATACTTGCATCCTATGAAGTAGGAGAAGGCCTTGGGCATCTGCAGCTTTCCCGGCTCTCCGGCTACACCGACAAGATCGTGGGCACCGTTACTGAGGTCGCTGAGATAGCTCGCGTGGCCGGCACCGTAGATGGCGATGCCGTAAAGTGACAACTCCGGTATGACCTTCACGGTCGAGGAGAGGGCCAGGCCCCAGCCTGTGGTATTGTGGTTGCGCTCCATGAGCAGGTCCCGATAGGAGAGTGTGCGCAGCAGACCGGAGAGGCGTATATGGCTGAATCCCTGATGCCACTGATACTGGCCGAATGCGGCCACATCGGGGAGATAGGGGGCGCAGGCCTCCGTGGACCCCGTATTGTCAGCGATAAAGGTATTGGGAAATTCGAGACCACCGGCCACACTCCATCCGGATTGGAAATCCTTCTGGTATCGCACGAGGACATTGGCACGGTCGATCGTGCCGCTGTAGACACCACCATCACACATTCTGGGCATCGCGGCGGCATCAAGAAACGTGCTGAGGGCGTAGCCCACAGTGAATCCCCTCATGCGTATGAAGGCGCGCCTGATCCTGAAATCGGTCTTGTTGTAGCCGCGGAATCCACCTTCAAGATAGGCGAAGAAATCTCCGACGGCGGTGTTGCGTCCCAGCAGTGTGAAGAAGAAGCCGGAGTTGGCCGGAGTGGCGTACAGGCGCTTCATACGAGCCGGATTCTTGGGAATCGGAATATTGTAGGGGGAGAAGATGTAGGGTTCCACGATGCCGTTCCAGTCCTCCCAGCCCCGGACGGTGAGGAGTCCTCCGACACCCAGGGCGAGATGAGCATCCTTGCTCATCATCATGAAATAGGGAGCCTCGGGGTCTCTGAACGTGCGAAACTGGTCGGCATAGAAAATATCCATCAGAGTGCGGACGGAATCGCCCGACACTCCGCCGCCGCCGATCTCACCTGGTGCGAAGATCTTCTGACGTTCCAGAAGTTTCTGACGCTGAATCTGCTCGGGATATATCGGTGTCGAAGTCCCATCGTCCGTAGCGCAGACCGACGCGGCAATCCCGAGATATATTGCTATGAAAAGAAGTATCTTTCTCATTTCAATCGTGTTATATAGAATTGTGGAATTCGGACTGCAAAGTTAATAAAAAATCCCCGAAAAGCGGGACTAATCGTCGGGGGAGCTACGAGAATCGGGGCTAATTACGGGAGCTTACCCGATGAGGTAGACGCGGACCTGACCGAGGGGTAGGGAGCCGTAGAGCCTGACGGGGATATGGCGGGCGTCAGCCGAGATCCAGGCGTCGATGTCATCACTCGACTTACGGCGTCCGTCGGTGGTAAAGCGGAACTTGATATGCCAGGTTTCGATTTCTGTCTTGCTGTCGCGCGGTTTGATGCGTTCGCTACCGACACAGCGGATGGTGAGGCGTTCGGTCTTGCTGCCTGAAAATATATTGGCCGTGACGCTCCCTCCGTGGCTCAGGGCCTTGAAATCGATGGTGCGCAGGAAGTAGAAGACGCTGAGCATGTCGAATGTCGGCCCGGTGGCGCTCAGAGTGCGCCGGGAGAGGGAGGTCTCCCCCTTCTTCTTGCCCGGACGCAGACGTTCGACCTCCCCCTTCACATCGCGGCCGGCATAGCTGAAATCTATGACGTCTCGGCTGAAGCGGCCACCCTCATGGGCTGACTTCACGTAGCGCCGTGGGCGCATGTCACTGCGCTCCACGATGGAGACCAGGGTGTCGCGCACCTGAAACACCTTGTCGGCCCAGGGCTTGGTGCGGGCGGTCAGCGTGAGGCGGTAGTCGTGTTGACCCACGGGGCGGAGCGACAGTGTAGCCGTGCCGGCATCCTTGTGGATAAGCCCCCACTTGTAGGATATGACGTAGTGCAGATCCTCGGCCGTGAAGTCGGCGGCGTTGACCCGGGGAGTGAGGAGCAACATCATGAGGAGGATCACTATGCGGATATATACTTTCTGCATTGGCGGACGTTGTTTCTATATGTCACAGGAAATCACAATGTCTCAGGAAATCACGATAGCGCAGGCCCAGCGCGATGTCGATACGTGGATACGCGATATCGGCAAGGGTTACTTCTCCGAACTCACCAACATGGTGCTCCTGACCGAGGAGGTCGGCGAACTGGCACGCATCATCGCCCGGAAATACGGAGACCAGGTCGCCAAGGAGGGTGACCCGGTCTCCGGACTCGGCGAGGAACTCGCCGACGTGCTCTGGGTGGTGATCTGTCTGGCTAACCAGACGGGGGTAGACCTCACGGAGGCGCTCCGTGAGTCCTTCCGCAAGAAGACGGAGCGCGACCGGAATCGGTTCAGATAATCTGGAGCATCCGGAGCTCGTCGATAATCTCGCGTCCCGAGAGGACACGGCGCTGCGAGAGGACGCGGGCGAACTCTCCGATGGCCGGATGCAGGCGCGGATTGCCGAAAATCCGGCGGGTGTAGGAGAGGGTCTTGTTGAAGAGGGAGTCGATCTCGTCATCTTCCAGCGCACACGTGTCGCGCCCCTCTTCGAGTATGCGCTCATGCACCTCCGACAGAAGAGCCGGAGGCACCTCCTCCTTCATCCTTACGATCGCACGCGCCATCAGATTGGATAGCACCATGGCCGAGGTGATGTGGAAATTCTGCACCAAGTTGTCCCACGTCGCCTTCGGGGAGATCGAGGGGGAACCGGAGAAGTAATATTCATTGGAAAATGACACCATCGGGCCGTCGGTATCCATAGATACCTCAGCCACGCGGTCGATAGCGTTGAGGGCGGCCAGCGTGATGGCCATTCCCGCGAGCCCGTAGGCACGGTCATCCTCACCGGCGTATGCCAGAGTCAGGGGTTGATAGTCCATATCTTTGTCTTTCATTCTTCTGTATCTTTTTAAACCTGCGGGAGGGGTGTTTGGTTCTTCTCCCCTATAATGACCTTATCAGAACTGTATGCTGACACCGGCGTTGAGGGTGATACCCATAGTCGGGAGACCCGGGAGGGCATCCACGTGGCGGTTGAGGAGATTCGAGCCTTCGACACGGGCCTCGATGCGCGGTGTAAAGGCCCATGCAGCAGTCAGATGCAGGTCTGTGATGTCGCGCAGACGCTGACAGACGAGGGGATATTTCACGTCGGCAAGATCCTTGTCGTTGGGGTCGAGGGTTTCACCCGCCGTTATAGCCCTCCAATCGGGAGTGGCATATGAGTAGACCGCTCTATGGCCTCGCCAGTCGAGTCCGGCCTCGATACGAAGGGGGGCTATCGGTCGGACGGCAGCCTGAATGGAGGCCGTATATCGCGGTCGGTCATAGCCGTTTGCCCATCCGAGGGTGCCCTTCTGCTGTTGCCAGGAGAAGTCGCCAGCCACACTCCACGTGCGCGCTTCATAGGAGGCATTCACACGCAGACGCCCCCCGTGGAGGTCGATTCCGGAGACGTTGTGACCACGTATTTCAAGATCGGTGATCTTACCGGGGAAGATGGGTTTCACGCCGGAACCGCGGTTGAGGAGTGTCTGATACCACCCCCCCATCTCGACATCACGCTCTACCTTGTAGCCCCACTCCGCCCCTATCGTCATACCGCCGAAGGGGTGTAGCGTCACTCCGACGGCGCCGTTAAGGGGAGTGTAGACGGGGACCGAAGACCACAGGGCCGGCAGACCATAGGGATCATAGACGGATTGAGCAGCCAGGGTTCGCAGGCGGTCACCACCGGTAGCCGAGGCGTAGAGAGTCACGAAACCCGACGACCAGGATCCGCGCAGGTCGGGAGCAAAGTGGAGCGGCGTGGCGTCGTGGCCTGCCCTGCCGGCCCCTATGCTGACATCAAGTTGTATCCCCAAGCGCCACGCCCAGGATCCGGAGGTCCCCTCGTAGCCGGGTGTCAGGGAGATGTGGGTATAGGATTTGGGATTGTTGACCCACTCCTCCTTGCCGTATACGAGTCCGTCGAGTGAGAGTCCGAGATCCCAGCTCTGACCATGGGAGATCTCGCGAGAGAGATGGCCTGATAGTTGGAGATGATTCTCGCGCCCTCCATGACCGGTGGACAGACCGGATATGCCGAAATTAGGGAGATAGAGCGCGCGATATCCGAAGTATCGGTATGCGCCGTCGAGATGCCAGTTCAGTCCCCCCTCGCGATGCAGGGGGCTCCACCCTACTCTGATAGCCACATCGTTGAGTGTCTGTGTCGGTGCCTTGTAATCCTTATCACCATCCGTGAGTGTCGGCAGTGTGGCGTAATAGTTGAAGCAGTTGAGGTGATATTGAGCGGAGGCGCTCAGGCGTCCGATACCCTCGAAGGTGTGACCGGCATCAAAGCCCAGTACCTCATCATAATCATAACGGCGAGCCCCTTCGAGGTGGGGAGCGAGTTCAGCGCGCCACAAAGAGGTGGAGTTGTGCTGCAAGCGTACGTCCAGAGTCGTCGACTCGTCAGCGGGAAGCACATGGAACCCGGCGCTGAGGTTGGTGCCAAGCCATGACCCGAGGGCCAGATCCAGATAGCCGCGGGAATTGGGGATAGTGCGGTCAGCGCGCCATCCGGTGGGGGCAAGCGGAGAGAAGGTGGGAGCGAAGTTGGCCGCTACTCCGGTCTCATCATAGGCGAGGGGATCGGAGGTGAGGGTGGCACGCACCCGCTTGGGGAACGTGTTGATACGCTCCATGCGCACCACGTCAGCCTTGTATCGGCCATCTACGGCCACGGATTCATCAAGACGCTGCTGGGCGTCGGCGGTCGTTGGCCACATGGCGGCCAGCAGACCGAGGGTGAGGATATGGTGATGTCTCTTCACTGCTGTGTCAGTTAGATGGTTGGTAGATAATGGTAGCTTATTTCCACTTGGAGAGGCGATCGGCTATGCCGAGGCGGATATCGGGTTCGTCGCCGGGATAGTTGTCTTTGAGACTTTTGAGGTATTCCACGGCCAGATACTTCTGCCCGGTCGCCTTATAGGCATCGGCGAGCGCTATGAAGCCGCGTGCGAGCCAGTACTGATGAGGCGAACCGGTATCGGTGAAGGCCGTCAGTGTCTCTACGGCGAGGCCGGGACGCTTCGTGGCGAGATAATGCTCTCCGAGGGCCACGGCAGCGCGTGCGCCGGCTATGGTGGCGGGATTGGAGGCCATAGAGGCGAGTTCCTTCTCTGCTATGCCCCCCTCGGGAGTATGGAGCATACCGAGTGCCTCATAAAGGCGGGCCTCCTCGGCGCTTACCGCATCAAGACCACCCATGCCGCGCAGACGGCGGGCATAATCGACGCGCTCGCGCTCGTCGGCAGTGGTGCGCATTATGCCGCTCCACGCCACCGGAGTCAGTTCGGGACCACCGACACGCTCCAATGTGCGCCAGGCTTCCAGGGCCTCCTCACGACGCTCGGGATATTTCGCCTCGATGATCTCACCCTTCATGATGAGAGCCTCGACGGCCTGCGGGGCGCCGCTGTCGGAGTGGAGCAGGGTTGCTATATAGCGCAGAGCTTCGTTGTCATCACCGGTAGAATTAGCCGAACGGGCCAGGTCGAGCAGGACGGCGGAGGTGTGGCGTCCGGCAGGATAGCGCTTCAAATACTCGCGCAGCAGACGGGTATCGCTCTCATTCTCGACATACGCCGCCTCGGCTGCCTCGAAGGTGAGGGTGTCGAGCTCATCGGCATCCAGGGAGCGACCGCCGGGCACTGAGGCGAGCCAGGAGGCGTAAGATTCCAGGGTCCCTTGAGTGGCGTAATGACGTTTGAGGGTCTCGTGGGCCATGTCGGCCTCCTCGCTTGAAGGCCAGGTCATCAGCACACGCCGGTAGGCCTGTTCCCCCTTCGCGGTCTGACCTGACTCCATATACAATTTGGCTACCGACAAGGAGGCCTCGCGGGTCTCGGGAGCTGCGGGATAGACTTTTATAAGTTCTTCGTAGGCCTCTATACCCTTCGCCCGATTGCCCGCCTGGACCTGAGTGCGGCCAAGTTCGAGAAGCACCTGCGCATTCCAGCGGGAGTCGGCATTCTTGCGTCGGAAAGATTGCAGAGCCTGAATCTTGCCCGACTGATCCCCCTGCACACCGCGCAGCAGGGCCAGACGCCACTCTGCATAATCGGCGTCAGATCCCCCCGACTCCATCGCCCGACTGTACATATCGGCAGCTCCGAGGAAGTCGTTGGTGTAATAGAGACAGTCGGCCAGACGGATGCGGGCATCGGCCCGCTGAGTGTCGGGGAGAGCGGAGTCTGACATCGATTCGCGGAAGAGTGGAGCAGCAGCGGCAAACTTATCCTGCATGTAAAGCGCATAGGCACGGTCATAGGTCGCCAGAGCGGCATTCTCACCGCGCACACCACCCTTGAGGGCTGCATTATAGGCTTGGTCAGCCTCGGAATAGTGGCCGAGATTGTAGAGGGCATCTCCGAGCCATAGCGAAGCCTGCGCAGCCAGGGCCGGATCGCTCGAACGACGGGAGGCGGCCTCACGCAGCACTTCGGCAGCCCCGCGGCTGTCACCGGCTCCGAGTCGCTGCACACCTAATTCGTACTCTATCTTCTGTCGGGCCTGAAGGACAGCGGCCGAGGGATGCTCGATACGCTCTATGCTTGCCAGCGCCCGCTCATAGTCACTCTCGTTATAATAGGCCGTGGCCAGATTCCGGCGTACCATACCCGCATACTGCGAATCGGGATAGCGCTCCAGGAATTGCTCATAGAGGGCTATCGAACTGCTGAACGGTATCTTGCCGCCGCGTGTCTGGGCCGCTATGTAGTTGTAGAGGGCCGCCTCCCCAACCGAGGGATCGTAGTTCATTCGCGCCGCCTTCTCGAAGGCCATCGCGGCGGCGTTCTCATCTCCGGAGCGCGACGCGCATTGGCCGAGATAAAGATATGCTCCCTGCCCGAGGTCATTCTGCTGATCGGTGAGGGTCGCGAAGTGACGGGCGGCCTGCTCATAGTCACCTTCGCTGTATTCTATGGCTCCCAGTGCATACATCGCGTCGGGCGAGGGATCGATACCGGGTGTCTCGACATAGTCCTCGAGCAGACCGCGGGCCGGGGCATACTCCCCAAGCTTAAAGTAGCTCAATCCCATGACGCGCCATAACTCCGGCGCCATCTCCGGGACACGACGACGATCGAGCAGGAGCTGACCGTGAGCGATGACGTCGCGGTAGAGGCCGCGGGTATACTCGATCTGAGTCATGTAGTAGAGGGGTTCCATACCGTCGGAGACGTAGTCGGTGCGGGCTCGCTGTGAACGCATCCTTGTGGAGGTCCGTCCGGAGCGGGGGGTCTCATCGTCGCCTGCCATGGTCTCGGCCACATGGCTGAACCCCTCATATGCACGGTCCAGACGTCCGGCACGATAGTCGATATAGGCGCGGTAATATTCCGCCGGGAGTGTATATTCGCCTCCCGCGACAGCCAGACGGTCAAGGAGGGGCTCGGCTTCAGTGTCGAATCCACATTTTAGCATTGACAGCATCGTGCGGTAGGTATACAGATCGCGGCGCGAGGTGTCAAGAGTCGATTTGTCGATCTCCGTATAAGCCGACAGGGCAGCCGGATACTTCCGTGCGAAGAAGTAATAATCACCCTTGAGCAGACGGGCCTCCAAGGCGCGCTGCGACTGAGGGTAGAGAGTGGCGTAACGATCGAGGAGAGCCACACATCCGGGGTCTCCCATACCGTAGAGGGCGACTCCTTCGAGATAAAGGGCATCACCTTCTTCCGACTCGGGCAGCCACCCGGCCGGAGGAGTGGAGATAAGCCGCAGCTGGTCTGCGGCTCCCTGCCACAGAGAGGCGCGCTCCATGGAGGAAGCGCGCAGAAGCGCCCCGTAGGGAGTGCCTTGAAGGGTAGCCGGACCGGTGGAGGGAGTCACACCGGAATAGGCCGTGGCCGTCAGCGCGGGGGAGAGAAGCCCTCCCAACACCGCCAGGCGGCATAGGCGTATGATAGTAGGTTCAGTCAGTGTCATCTTCATGACGCAAAAATAATGGTTTCTCGCCCAACTGCCAAATGCAAAGGACTTAAACCGCCTTAAAAACACAAAAAATGCCCCTCCCCGAGGGGGAGCACATATAGAAAACGGCCTAATGAGGTGGAAAAGCACATTTTTTTACGGAAAAATTTGGTAGAGTGGATAAAACGCCCTAACTTTGCACTCGCAAAAGTACCCCGCGCACACGGGATACTCATTTGACATGGCCCATTCGTCTATCGGTTAGGACGAGAGATTTTCATTCTCTAAAGAGCAGTTCGACTCTGCTATGGGCTACCACCCACAGAGAGGCCCCGCCCGGAAACACACACCGGTCGGGGCCTCTCTGTAATAGGACTCTCACTACACATTCAACGCCTTCCTCATAACACACTACATATGACGCAGACAGATCCGATATTCGCCCGACTCAACGACCGGCAGGCCGAAGCCGTCGCCGCCACCGAGGGCACGGTGCGTATCGTAGCCGGTGCCGGCTCGGGCAAGACCCGTGTCCTGGCCCATCGCTTCGCTCATCTGGTCGATAACCTCGGTGTGGATCCGGCCAACATACTCTGCATGACCTTTACCAATAAGGCCGCTGCCGAGATGCGTACCCGTATCGCACGCCTCGTCACAGCCGGTAATGCCAACGATTTTGTCTGCACCATCCACGGTTTCTGCGTCAAGGTGTTGCGCCGCGATATATACCGCCTGGGCTTCCCGGCCAACTTCTCTATCCTTGATGAGGATGACAAGGAGCAACTCGCCAAGCGCTCCCTCGAACTGCACGACATGGACCGCACGAAGAAGACCGTGCATATACTGACACGAGGAGTGGCGCACTTCAAGTTCGATATATGCCCCGACTACATACAGCGATACATGCTGGCTACCTCACCTCGCTTCCGCGACACCACGGGGCAGGATGAGATTGAGACCTATATCCACTATCAGGCGCTCAACTATTGTCTGGATTTCGACGATCTGATCTTATTCACGCTCTATCTGTTTGACAAGTTTCCGGAAGTGCGCGATTACTGGCAGGATACGCTCAACTATGTGATGGTCGACGAGGCTCAGGACTGCAACGAATATGATTGGAAGATCATACGCGCCGTCAGCGGTAAGTATCACAATCTATTTGTAGTAGGAGACCCCGATCAGGCTATCTACGAGTGGCGCGGAGCCAGGCCGGGCGAATTTGTAGACTGGGAGGCGGACCGCACCATCATACTCGATGAGAATTACCGGTCGACACCGGAGATTCTCAACGCGGCGAATGCCGTCATTTCAAATAATCACCACCGTATCCCCAAGGCACTCCATACGCGTCGCCCGCAAGGTGTCACACCGCTCCATCTGCATGCTCCCAACGAGGGGAAGGAGGCGCGCATGATAGGGCACGAGATAGAGCGTCTGCACAAGGAGGGAGCTCCGTGGTCGGACTTCGCCATTCTCTATCGCGCCTCGCATCTCTCGCGCAGCTTGGAGCAGGAACTGCTCAGGCGGCGTATCCCCTATGTGATCTGGGGTGGAGTGCGTTTCTTCGAGCGGCGCGAGATCAAGGACTGCCTGGCATATCTGCGTCTCATAGCGTGGAATGACAATATCGGATTCGCGCGTGTCGTCAACACCCCCTCGCGCCATTTCGGACGCGTCTCACTGCAAAAGATACGGGAGTATTCAGCTCGAGAGAACCGCCCCTATTTCGAGGTGCTCAAAGAGCATCTCGAGGAGTGGAAGGGTACACGATCCTACAAATCGCTCAAAGATTTCATCGACCTCATCGAGACCTCCCGCGCCGAGATGCTCACATCAACCGTGTCGGAGCTCCTCAACCGGGTCCTGCTCGGCTCCGGACTCACCCGATCGATGCGAGAGGACACGGAGACGGAGCGATTGGAAAACGTCGAGGAGCTGCTCAGCTCCATACGTCATTACGAATCCAAGCGGGAACCGGACGAAATCAGCCTACCCGGGTATCTGCAAGACATATCTCTCTATACCAACGCCGACTATCGCGCCGACACTGACAGCGTGCGTATGATGACCATACATCAGGCCAAGGGCCTGGAGTTTCCGTCGGTCTTTGTCACCGGCCTGTCGGAGGGTATCTTTCCCAGTCACAGGGCACTCAGGGAGCGCCGTCTGGCGGCCCTGGCAGAGGAGCGACGGCTGATGTATGTGGCCGTCACTCGAGCCGAAAACCGTCTGTATCTCTCCGAGAGCGAGGGATGGAACTTCCAGACCTCGGCCGACAAGTATCCCTCCCGATTCCTCGTCGAGATACCGGAAGGGATGCTGAAACGCGAGGGAGTAGTCGATAAATCACTGTGGGAGGCGAGTCGTCTCCTGGCACGCTCGATTGACGCAGAATTGGGTATCCGCCCGTCGGAGCAGGTGGCGGAAGCCATGCCTGAGGCGGAGGGCTCGCTGCGCCCCGGTGAGCGTGTGAGTCATAAGTATTTCGGAGTGGGGACGGTAGTAGACGTATCCCCCGACGGTCAGCGTGTCCGTGTGCGCTTCGGAGACAACGCCACCGGAGAGCGCCAGCTCATGGCCCGTGTCCTCACGCCGGTGTGATCACTGCTGGTCACCCCGTATAAAGATTGCGCCCGGCTCCTCGAAGATAATGGGTACGTTAAACCACAAATTATACTTTTGGGGAGTAAAGAATCTAACGTGGAATTTTGGCAGCGAATTGACAAGTCTTAATGCCTCTTCGTTGGCAGCCTCATTTTTGCTCGGCTTGTATATCTGCGAGTTACTGATAGAGCCATCGGGGTGAACGGCGAATTTTACTACCACTCTCTCCCGACCTTTGTACCCCTCGGGTACCTTGAGATTGTCATAAATCCATTCTTTCAGCTTACCGTTACCCCCCGGAAACTCGCATATAGGATCGACGTTAACAAACACTTTATGC
Source organism: uncultured Porphyromonadaceae bacterium (assembly GCA_947174155.1). Next base: position 4,903 of record CAMWHX010000004.1, on the reverse strand, counting down.
ATTTCCGTTTTTATATATTCCAGTAATTCAGGCGAGATAGTCAGGAAGATAGCCCTATTGTCATACTCATCGTTTTTTACCACCATCTTTTGAATGGAGTCAGCCGGCACCATATCAAGGTGAGCCCCGGCGATCCATTCATCATTGAAATATACGAATACCGGTTGGGTGTCGCGGTCATCAAGAGGAAACTGAATTTCTCTAATGATGCTGTCGTTCACACAGCTATTCTGGGCGAGTGCAAAGCACGCCCGAATGATAATCACAGAGAGCAAAACCAATTTCTTCATATACTCGGATTTTAAGTTTAGAAGTCTGATACTCTGACGATACTAATCACCTTATCTTTCCACTCTAATTTTTCCTTTTGCGAGATGGTTATGACAAGTAGGCTATCGCAGTTAAGTTCTTCTGCTGCTTCAACAAGAGCTTCAAGTTCGCGCTTTCGAGTTTTCTCAGATGACATGTCATAGCATACCTGTATGAGCTGTTCTACTTTTGGCCCTTTTCGGGTGACGAAATCAATCTCCTTATCATTGCGTGTTCGATAATAGAATAGTGTTTGTCCGGGAATATAGCCACGGCGTAAGAGTTCTACAAATACTTGATTCTCCAGTAACCTGCCAAGGTTTTCGCTAAGGTTAAAGGCCGTACTTTGCACAAAACCATTGTCTACCACATAAACCTTACCGGGTGCTTTCTTCATCAATTTCATCTTGTTATTGAATCGCGGGAGATAGAAGAAGAGGTAAGGTTCTGATAGATAGTCGCAGAATTTTTTAGTCGTTGTCGCACTCGACAGTCCCAATTCGGTAGCGAGTTCATTTGCTGAAATCGGATTACAGAAGTTAGAGAGTAGGTAGGTGGCAAGATTATATAAATCTGTTGTATTCCGAATCTTGTGGCGTTTGGCAACGTCTTTCAGAAGTATAGAGTCAAACAGAGTCGATAGGTAACTTTTAGTGATGGTACGTGCTTGTATGGTTTCCGGATAACCACCGTTACGCATATAATCGTCAAGGACTACAACAGTTTGTGGTGACAGAACTTCATGATTTGTATTGGAATTTCTCCAACGTATCGTCTCATTAAGACTGAAAGGAAGCATTTCGATCTGGAGATAACGACCTGTCAATACTGTTGCCATCTCACTGCTCAACATCTTGGCGTTGCTACCGGTAATTACCAAGTTTTTGCCTCTACGATATAATTTATTAACCCATAAATCCCAATCAGGGAGGTTCTGAATCTCATCAAGCAGAAGATATTCATAGCCCGGATAGACATCATCAAGCAAATGCATTACCAGATCTTCATGCCAGTTTTCCAGCAGAAGGTTATCATCAAAATTGAGATAGGCAAAGTTCTTGCCCTGCAACATTAGCAATGCGAATACAGACTTACCGACACGACGAGGCCCTGTTATCAGCTTGATTAGCGGATTAGTAAGTAGTTCATCAGTATTATATCTTGTATCTCGCGGCTGATAGGGACGGGCCATAAGCTCATCACGCTCAGCTCTTTGATTGAGTATTATATTCTTCATCTCATAGTCGTATTGGATTCTTCTGCCATTCCCGGATTCCCGGAGCAATTCAAGCACGCCAAACGTGCTTACACTTTGCTGAGAGCAACCGAGAAAGGACGGAGGCAAAGATAGTCAATTTTATCCAATAAATCCACTGTACTGGATAAAAAACATACTTTTTTATCCAGTACAGTGGATTTATTGTGATTCCTGGTCCGGGTAGCTCACCCCGGATATGCGGATTAGCTCACATTACGAGGGTCGTAAGGTCAGTATAAAGAGTATTTACGAATATCATATGGAGTATGCAAATTGTGGGATAAGCTGCAACCTTGCAGCCTGTCGGAGTGTTATCGTGCGGTGTGACACTGAAACGTTGCAGAATATCGGATTGTCCGGTCCATTTTTCATAATTTTGCAGTGACAAAACAATTGTAACACTAACTAAAAATTAAAACTATGGGACTTTTTAATTGGTTCTCAACCAATCCAAGAGAGAAGAAATCCGGTACTGAATTTCCGTCCACTGACGGAGTTTCTGTGGCCGAACAGGCTGTTCAAGCAATGAAGGATACTGTGCCCCCAGGTTGCACTCAGAGCGGGACGGGGTCTGAGAAAGGGGATGATATCATCTCCATTGAATACGGCACGAGGATGCCGATTGATGTCATCTACCACTTTATCAATCAAGACAACGAGGTCATAGGTTATCAAGATGCACTTGCAAACGCCGATGCATCATACTGCAAGGCCAAAGAGGCGATATTGCTAAATCAGCTTAAGAATCTCTTCCAGCGTGTGATGTTAAGATATCGTGACGAAATCCGAAAAATAGATGTGCGTATAGAAAACGACCGAGCGCTATTTGCTCTTACGAGTGCCGGTATGTGGGAAGTACGGAAGAAGACCTGCGAGGACCATGTGGCTGAGATAGAGAAAATGAGAGAGAAATTCGAGGCTAACGCTCCGGAGATGATGATAATGGTAGACTCCTATCATCGAGGCTTCCTAAAGGGGTGTGCTGCGCAGGTAGCAGACTTTATGAGTGGAACTTCTCAAAAGATACAAGCATGATGAATACAGTACTTCAAAAGATAGGGTGTGCACTCATAGGATGGGACTCTCAGATACTGTCCACGTGTGGAGAAGCAAGTAAGCGCCAGTTCAGAAAACTGTTGTCAGCGGTGTGCATCATGATGGTGCTCTGGGGTACGATCGGCTATTGTTTTGCAGCCGACTATCTAAACATAGAGAGTATCTTAGGGCGGATCGGGGTCATGTTGGCGTTTATGCTTATAATTCTTTGCATTGAGCGAGTTATAATCCTTACCGTCGGTAAGAATCGTATCATGTCGGTCACACGAGTGCTTCTCGCCATCTGCATGGCTCTGCTTGGAGCAAGCATCTTTGATCAGTTGATGTTTAAGAATGATATCCAGCAAGAGATCTCGGATCGCAGAGAGAATCTCATTCAAGAGACCATAAAGAAGCGAATAGTTATATATGATAGTGATATACAGCGCATATCCTTCGCCATGGACTCATTAAGTCAATGCAACGATGCTCTGTATAAGCAGATTGAAGCTAACCCCAGCACTACGATTACAACAGTATCAACCTCACAGGGCCCGGGATATGATGCTCAGGGAAACCCAACAACAAAAACATATCAATCTGTAAATAAGACAGTAGTACCAAATCCGCGCATAGAGCAAGCAAAGGGCAATGAAGAGCAGATCAAATTATACAGCCAACAATTAGAACAATTGCGTCTTGATAAGAAGAATATTGCATCAACGGTAATAGAAGAGATCAAGTCGCGTCCTACCGGATTTATTGAAGAGTTGGAGGCGACAATGGGGGTTATCATGGGGAGTCCGGTTTCGTTTGGATTCTATATAGTGATGTTTGCTTTTCTGATGTTTTTGGAGTTGTTTGTACTCACGATTAAAGTGGGAGAGCAGAAATGCGATTATGATTTACTTGTCGAGCATCAACTAAGTCACAAGAGTCATCTCCTGCAAAGCACGGAGGAGTCGCTGAAACAATAATCCAAGAGCGACCGAAACGTAGGGACAGGTATATATATTTAAGCACCCTCGATGAACCCGTAGACTGATGTGTGAACGGAGACAGCTTAATCAGAGGAAAGAATGACAGCTGCGCTGGAAACACCCTGGAGTTGATCACTACGATACAAGTCAAAAATCAATCCTCGGAGGTGCACTACTGTGGGGACACTACCCCTCTAACACTGACAATCGGCCCGCCTCACGGCGAGCCGATTGTCAGTGTTTTCCATAATACTTAACTAACTAACCTAACATCATGAAACGAATTTCTCTTGCTTTCGATAGGTAAACGCCCCCACACCCCGAAAAGTTATCCACGCCCATCATCTTTAATCTTTTCGTAACATCCGGTACCATAAGAGTGTGTACCACTACATTTTCCTCACCGTTTCATGAGACAGTGAGGAAAAATCATTAACTTTGCATCCTAATACCGCTGAATTTATGGAAATTGATTTAGACTACATACAGCATCTGGCTGAGAATCATGAAGGCGTTGATGTTGAGTTTAAGGAAACCACAGGTCAACTTGACCGCGGGATGGAAACATTATGCGGTATGCTCAATGGCAATGGTGGTATTGTTATTTTTGGTATTAAAAATTCCGGTAAGATCATAGGCCAGGAAATTGGCGACAAGACGACCCGCATGATTGGGGAGGCTCTGCGTCGTTTTGAACCCTCGGTGGAAATCCGTCAAAAATATATCAAACTGACTGATTCTGACAAACAACTGATCGTGTTTGAGGCAGAAGGAAATAATCCGGAGAGACCATATTCCTACGACGGAAGACCTTATCAGCGTCACGACAGTGTAACGTCATTAATGCCTCATGATAAATATTCGCGTATGATAATGCACCGTGGTGGTCTCAAATATAAGTGGGACAATTTGCCTAATGAAAATTTGAAATTTGAGGATCTTGACGCAAGCCGTATACATTGGGCTATTCGTCAGGCCCTTGAATTAGGTCGGTTAAAAGACGGTGCCTACACGCGTGATCCGATTGCCATTCTTGAAAAATTCAAGGTGTTTAAAAATGGAGTGTATAGCAACGCTGCTGCTGTGCTTTTTGGAAAAGATTTCTTTTACTACCATAACTGCATAATCAGACTTGCCCGCTTCCGCGGTAAAGATAAACGAGAATTTATCGACAACCAGCAGATTGAGGGTAATATCTTTGACTTGCTCAATGAAGTCACACCTTTCTTCCTGAAACATCTTTCGGTGTCAAGCCGGATGGAGGGTATGTATCGCAAGGATGAGTTGGAAGTGCCTATAAATGCTTTGCGAGAGTGCTGTG
>CAMWHX010000003.1 GCA_947174155.1 uncultured Porphyromonadaceae bacterium | reverse complement strand
ATATTAACTGGGATAAAAGGCAAGTAGTCCATTCAATAAAATATGGAGTAATTAATGAGGAACTATTCAATCTGTTACAGAATCGACAATTTGCCAATCGCGTTACAGACGCTATACTCAAGAAATACCTTCAACGTAATACTCTAAAACCGGAGGAGCAAAAATCAATTGTAAAAAATGAACAACCAGATGATAGTTACTTATCTGATTTTAAAGTGTACCTAAGCAAGTATACCAATAAATACGGTAGACTCTATGCTCCATCCTCCATAAATGTATACGTGGGTGGATTAAAGAGCGAGTACATACAGGAGAGGGTAAGACCGTATTCTGCAGATGGGTTAATAGAAAATATAGCGAGCATCACGGATCTCGAGACGTTATATGCCAAAGTCAAAAATGACGCTCTTAGGGGTGTGATTTCCAATTCTTTTCACGTCGGATTACGTCTTTACATTGATTATCGCTTAAATAAGCTTAATCAATCGGTGGGAGAAACTATTGAGTCTCAAAATAGTGTATATCCGCCCGTAAATCAAATTGAAGGACCTACCGTAGAAGGGTTTAGAGAATTCTTATACATACAAGCATCAACAAGTGGCAACCCCTATTCAGAACCCACTATTAATTTATATATTGACGCTCTCCACAGCTGGTACGTAAGAGGCGTAATATCAGAATATTCTCATACTGAAAATATTGAAGATATCAAGAGCCTTGATCATCTTCGTGAGATTCATTCAAAAGTTGATGCTGCCGGACGTTTAGGCTTAACAAATCCGGCATTTGCAAACGCGGTAAAATTATATACTAAGTATTTCTCTCTCCAATCGACAACCTCACTTGATAAAAATGATCCAAGTGTATCTTCTGATAGCCCTAAACCAAAGGATAATACCATTAAGATTAAACGTATTACCATTGATACTTTTAATATTACCGAAGGTAATCCTACATCAATGTTTGTCCAATTTATTAATGAAATAGGACCGGATCTTGTGGAGGAAATGCATATTAACCACAATGGTGGGGAACTTGTCAGCAAGACTCCCAACCCTAAATACACAGATCGATCGAAAAAAATAGATGGTGGTTATTGGTTAAATACTCATAGTAGTACCAAAACGAAGATAGAACAAATGAGGTTTATTTGTTCTCAGCTCAATATTGATATTAAAATAGAATTGGAAGAGGACACCATTATTGAGAATATGTCAGTAAACCCTTCTGAAAATGGAAGAGTCATGTTCTATCTCAATGGTGATAAAACCCCTCTGAATAAGCGACAATCAGTCTTGGCTTGTATACGACTTTTCATGTCTATCAATCCGAATGTGCCTTTTGAAGTTGTCGAACGTAACTTTCCTCCTGAACTACAAGGGGGCTACGGTGTAGTGACTAAATTAGCCAAAGTCAACTCACGTATAGCACAAGGTTATGACGATTATAATCGCTATTATATGGATAAAGATAAAATCTTTATAACTAAAGATGGCGTTGAATTTGTAGTCTGTCACCAATGGGGCAAACAATTCTCCAGATTCCAAGAGTACATCCGAAAAAGATTTGGGTGGACACTCGAAGAAGTATAAGGATGATGAAGAACATCGGGATAGCTTCCACGGGGCTTTACCGGCGGAGGGAGGAGATAGCGCGGTTGAGCCAGTATTCGCGGAGTTCGCGGTAGGGGACTATCAGGCGTCCGTCGCGCATCGGATCCACCCGGCGTCCGTTGAGATACACCATGGCGTAGATGCGTCCTGTGCGTGAACGCATGAGTACCGTCATGAAGTTGGCTCCCATTGGCACCACATCGTAACTGCGCCAATACTCGGGGAGGCGATCCATGTCATCGACGATTGCGTAGCATCCAGGTATTCCCATCAGTGCGAGCACCGGCATCAACGTCTCGGCGTGTCCGAAACGCATCACGGCGTGTGTGCGCTGCGATTCAGGGACCCCTGTACCTATCTCGCGTACGGCCTGATCTCCCGAGTCTATTATGGCACGAAGCAGGGGGATAGCAGCTCTTACGGGTTCGTCGGAAACCGATGTCCAAGTGCGTTTAAGATACTTGTCGAGATTCTCGGCTTCCCAGCAAGCCCGATATTCATCCTCGGTCATCCACTGTGTCGTGGCCACGCCCAGATCGGAGCTACGCAGGGATTGAAGCACACCGTACATTCGGTAACTGGCTATCTGCAACTGCATTCGCGTGAGGGGACAATCCTTGCCGTAGAGGCGACGTGCCGGTTCGGTGGGTAGATGACGTGTGGCCCAGTCGTTCCATACGGGACGCCACGCACCGTCTTCCAGATAGGCGGCGTATGTGGAATCGGTGGTGAAGTATCGCATCAAGGGACTGAACTGTGTCCCCTCGGCAGTGGAGATACGCAGATCGCGCTCCGTAGGCGACGATAAGATAAGACTTTCTGTCAGGGCATACATGGTCTGCACGACACGGGGCACGTAGGAGGATTGGCACACTATCGTGCCTCTACCCATAATCTCTGGAAACTGACTCATGAGCCAACGCCCCATGAATTGCTGTTCAGCCTTGCCGGTCTTGCTCAGCAATCCCCAGTTGTCGTCGGAGGCGGCAATCACCTCCTTGAGCAGGGTGTAGAATTCACGCCCGTGGGTGGAGATATTGCCCTCTTTCTCAGCGGTCGCCAGAATCGATTCCAGACCATGTGTCTTGGTGCGTGACGACATATAGCGCGCTCCGTGTCGGCTTAGGTAGTCGATAAAGAAAGGCTGAAGCGAATCGGGCATCGAGACGCGCCCATACAGAGTAGTGTCAAGGGGCATCATGGAGCCGTCATACTTCAAGGGGAGCGGCTCATACTTAACCTTCGGGGAGGCTACGGCTGCAAGCGCTCCGATGAGGACAGCAAATATCAGTATGATCTTCTTCATATGGCAGGTAGTGAGCAGATTAAATTGAGTATTTCGAGGGCTTCGGCTACTGTGTCGACATTCTTTATAAGCAACGAGCGGCGCCCCATGACCTCGCGTATCTCGCAGCGGTGAGGGTTGAGTTGCAGGTATGACAGCACCCGTCCGAAGGCCGGACTCTGATAGTAGGCCAAATTGGTATCCCCTACGAAGAAGAGAGTCATCCGGCCCACCTCTTTCGGCCTTCCTCCGGGAGTCTTCGGGGATTCCATCACGCGCTTCAAGGTCAGGCGCTCGATACCCAGGCGTCGGGCAGCCAGACGCAGGGGAACCACCTTGATGAGTTCTTCGGTGACTTCGGGGATGGCTCCGAATCGGTCGCGCAGCTCTGCCCGGAAGGCCTCCGTCTGCTCGGGGCGCTCCATATTGTCGAGCTGCTGGTAGAGGGATATGCGTTCGCTCTCCTGCGGCACGTATTCCGGGGGAAGACGCAATTCGAGATCACTCTCAATGACGCAGTCAGACACGAACTCCTCCTGCCGGTCAGCGGCATCGTCGGCAAACTCATCAGCAAATTCCTGAGTTTTAAGCTCCAACACGGCTTCCTTCAGAATCTTCTGGTAGGTCTCATATCCCAGGTCGGCGATGAAACCTGACTGTTCGGCTCCGAGCAGATTTCCGGCCCCGCGGATGTCAAGGTCCTGCATGGCGATGTGGATACCGCTTCCGAGATCCGAGAAACTCTCGATAGCCTGCAGACGACGGCGTGCCACGGGTGTAAGTGGGAGTCCCGGGGGGACCAGCAGGTAGCAGAAAGCCTTACGTCCACCGCGTCCGACACGCCCGCGGAGCTGATGCAACTCACTGAGCCCGAAGTGATGGGCATTGTTGACAAGTATGGTGTTGACGTTGGGCATGTCGATACCGTTTTCCACGATAGTGGTGGAGAGGAGTACGTCGTAGTCATGAGCTGCAAAATCCAGTATTGCCTGCTCCAGTTTCTCGGGAGGCATCTGGCCGTGTGCCGTCACGATGCGCACGCCGGGCACGAGGCGTTTCAGGCGAGTTTCAAGTTCGACAAGGTTCTCGATACGATTGGATATGAAGAATATCTGACCGTTACGGCTAAGCTCGAAGTTGACGGCTTCGGCTATCACGTCATCCTCCAGACCGCAGACTGTCGTGACGATCGGGTGACGGTTGGCAGGAGGGGTATTGAGTGAACTCAGGTCGCGGGCGCCCATCAGAGAGAACTGCAATGTACGCGGTATGGGGGTAGCGCTCATTGTGAGTGTGTCGACGTTGACTTTCAGCTGTTTGAGCTTCTCCTTGACGGCCACGCCGAATTTCTGCTCCTCATCGACTACGAGAAGCCCCAGATCCTTAAACTGCACACCCTTGCCGATAAGCTTATGGGTGCCGATAAGTATATCTATCTTGCCCTCTGCGAGGTCAGCAAGTATCTGCTTGACCTCCTTGGGTTTACGGGCACGCGACAGGAATTCCACACGCACCGGCAGATCTCCTAGACGATTGCGGAAGGTGCGGTAATGCTGCATGGCCAGGACGGTAGTGGGTACGAGCACAGCGGTCTGCTTGCCGTCGACAGCGGCCTTGAAGGCGGCACGTATGGCCAGCTCCGTCTTTCCGAAACCCACATCTCCACACACGAGACGGTCCATCGGACGGGGAGACTCCATATCGGCCTTAATCGCTTCGGTGGCTTTGAGCTGATCGGGGGTATCCTCATAGGCAAATGAGGCCTCCAACTCATGTTGCAGATAGGAGTCGGGGGAGAAGGCAAACCCCTTCTCCTCGCGGCGCGCGGCGTAGAGACGTATCAGGTCGCGCGCTATATCCTTCATCTTGGTCTTGGTCCTGTCCTTCAACTTGGCCCATGCGCCGGATCCGAGTTTGTTGATTTTCGGCGGGACACCCTCCTTGCCACGATATTTTGAGAGCTTATGCAGGGCGTGGATGGAGACAAGTATGATGTCGTCGTTCTGGTAGAGGAGCTTGATCATCTCTTGCGGCCTGCCGTTGACGTCAGTCTTGATCAGACCGGCAAACTTGCCGATACCGTGGTCCACGTGTACTATATAGTCACCGACTTCGATCTGGTTAAGCTCTTTGAGTGAAAGGGCCACCTTGCCCCCTCGCACGCGGTCACTGCGGAGATTGTATTTATGGAAGCGATCAAATATCTGATGATCCGTGAAGAAGCAGACCTTAGCCTCCGCGTCGGCAAAGCCCTCGTGGAGGGTGCGGCTCACTGGTGTGAACCGTATTTGGTCGCCGCGATCCTCGAATATACTTTTCAAGCGCTCCGCCTGCTGAGGAGAGTCGGTCAGTATGAGCATACGGTATCCCTCGGAGAGGAAGCGGCCGAAAGACTCGGCTATCAGGTCGAAGTTCTTGTGATACAGGGCCTGAGGTGAGGTCTCGAAGCGCACTGTGGCGTCGGCTCCAAACCATGTGTCGGTATCGGCCGAGGCGCGATACTGCATGATACGATGCTTTTGCAGCCGCTCCTCGAAGTCGGCATAATCCACGACCCTCGACATGGCATCGGGATCCCCCTCGTCGGCTATGGCTGCCGAGGGGGAGTAGGTCTCTAGACTTATGGCCTTGACGCGTTGCAGAAGCCAGCTGACCGAGGCACACACCAGGAGTGTGTCGGGACCGACAAATTCCAGCATCGACACACCGGCATCGCTGACTCCGGCGCCACAGAGTCCGGCGGGCACGATCGACACCTCCCCCAGTCGCTCCTCTGAGAGCTGCGTCTCGACGTTGAAGGTGCGCATCGAGTCTACCTCATCGTCAAAGAAGTCTATACGATACGGGAGTTCATGACTGTATGAGTAGACATCAAGGATGGAGCCGCGGCGGGCGAATTGCCCCGGCTCATATACGTAGTCGACCTCCTTGAACCCCTGCTCGCGCAGTTGCCTGACGAGGTCTCCCATCAGTATCCTCTGCCCTGTCTTGATTGAAATCGTGGCGTCCGAGAGTGTCTCCCGAGCCGGTACACGCTCAGCCATAGCCTCGGGATAGGTGATCATCCACCGCAGGGGGGTGCGCCTGTCATCCCAATTGTCGAGCACCTCGGTACGCAGAATAGCGGCCGCCGGGTCAGGTTGTCCATATTTGATGTCACGGCGGTATCCGCTGGGAAACACCGCCACAGCCTCCTGTCCTGCTATCTGGCAAAGATCGTGATACATGTAGCCGGCGCTGTCTGCATCATCGGCTATGACCAGAATAGGCCTCGGGGTCTTGGCCGACTTGGAGCGGGGGACTAAGTCTGCTATCCCCGCAAGGAGCATAGCCGGAGCGCTCCCCGCCAACCCCTCGAGACTTATGCGGCGCGCCTTGCGGTCAGTGAGTACCTGCTCCATGGCTTCGCGTCTGAGCGGAGTCATGAAGAGTTCGTCAGCACGGGCGAGAGTGAGCGCGGTGTCGCTCATCGCTTACCCCCCTTCTTATCGCTTTTGGCCGATACGGGGGCCTTATCGGTACCCGTAGGACGGAGTATGGACTCATATCGGCCGGGGGTATTGAAGATCTCAATAGCGGCCTTCACTCCGGGGTCATATTTAAGTTCGGTGCGGATGCGTCCCTGATCATAATAGTATCGGGTCATGATCTCCTCTGCGAGATATTGCGATATCTCAGGACGTTTGAGTTCCAGATCTCGTTTGAGGTCATGGCGAAGCAGTTTCTCCAGATCCTCGACACCCTTGCGGGAATCATCATCAAGATAACCCTCCTCTTCAATGGCCTCACGCAGTTTTTCAAGCAGCGAGGAGCAGCGGCGTTCATATTCGAAGGTCTCCGGATCCAGAGTGGAGGAGAAATCCTCATAAATCTCGTCGGTGATGACAAACTCCTCAGGGTTCGGTGCCTCGGGATGCGAAGCCACATATCGTGTGGCATAGTCGAAGATACGGTTGTCGCGCATCAACTCCACGAGGAGGGCCGAAGGGACATGCCAGGTCAGAAGACTGTCAGGTTGCAGACCACCCCCGTCACGCACTTCACGTCCGGAGCGGGTATGATATACGTTGGTGAGACTGTCGGGGGTATAGGCCACGGTTCCGTCGGGGTTACGACGGGAGTAGTCGAGAGCCTGGATCAGACGCCCCGAGGGGGTGTAGTATTTCGCCATTGTCACTTTGAGCAGGCCGTCGTAGGGCATTTGCAGAGTCCCCTGAACCAACCCCTTGCCGAAGCTGCGTGTACCCACGAGCACGGCCCTATCAAGATCCTGGAGGGCTCCGGCGGTAATCTCGGAGGCGGAGGCCGAACCACCATCTATGAGTACCACTACAGGCATATCGGGCAGTAGCGGCTTGCGGGTCGTCTTGTAGGTCTTCTCCTGACCGGGGTCGCGATAGCGGGTGCGAAGCACCTCTGTCCCCTTCGGCAGGAAGTCTCCCAAGATCTCGACGGCACTCTCCACCAGACCACCGCCGTTGCCGCGGAGGTCGAGTATCATGGAGGTGACCTTCGGGTCGTCACGGAAGGTCTCCAGAGCCTTGCGGACCTCGTCGGGAGACTTGTCGATATAGGAGGTCAGTTGCACGTATCCCGTACGGCCGTCATTAAGGACGCCATAGTAGGGCACCGAGGGTTGCTGCACCTTGCGACGGGTGACGTCGAAAATCTTAACGCTATCCTCACCGGCGGGGGAGTAGGGGCGCTCTACGGTGACACGCACCACCGTGCCGGGTTGTCCGCGGAGCAGCTTGGAGACATTCTGCCCCTTGGGTTCGAGCGTGTTGACCGTATCGACACGCACTATCTTGTCGCCGGCCCGAAGTCCGGCCAACTGCGCCGGACTCCCCTCCATGGGCTGGGAGATATAGGTGACTCCATCGCGCTGAGTGATATAACTGCCGATACCGGCATACTCACCGGTGGTCATATTGCGCAGGTTTTCCGTCTCCTCCTGGGTATAATACTCCGTATAGGGGTCGACCGTACTCAGCAGGGCGCCGATAGCGGCTTTGAAGGCCTCATCGGTGCGCACGGAGTCGACATAGTTTTTGTCCAGGGCATCGACCATGGCGTTAAACGTGGTCAGATTCCTGTGCATGGCCATATCATGGCTCTTGGTATTGCTCGAGGCGGCGCAGGCTCCGAAGAGGGCGAGGGCAGCCAGCAGGTATGCGTGTATTTTCATTTACTTTTCGGTATGGAGAGATTTCCGGTATCCCGGCTTTTATCGGGCTACCCTCCGGTTATTTGTGGGGATAGTCCACGGTGAAGTGCAGTCCGCGGCTCTCCTTTCGCTCGCGGGCCTGACGCATGATGAGGTAGGCGACATTGATGAGATTGCGCAGTTCACACAGTGCCCGCGAGGGGGTGCTCGTCTTGAAGAGGCGCTCGGTCTCCTGATAGAGGATATCGAGGCGGCTCCAGGCGCGATCCAGTCGCAGGTCACTCCTCACAATACCTACATAATAACCCATGATTTGGTTCACTTCTTTGAGCGACTGAGTGATGAGCACCATCTCCTCGGGGTGTGAAGTGCCCTCGTCGTTCCAGTCGGGCACGTCTTCACGCCATTCGTAGGCATCAATGACCGAGGCGGCGTGGCGAGCGGCAGCTTCGGCATATACCACAGCCTCAATCAGGGAGTTGGAGGCGAGACGATTACCGCCGTGCAGACCGGTACGGCTGCACTCTCCGACCGCATAGAGGCGCTTGATGCTCGACTCGCCGTTGAGGTCTACCTCTATGCCGCCACAGAGGTAATGAGCGGCTGGAGCCACAGGTATCATGTCGCGGGTGATGTCGATACCCAGCGAGAGACACTTCTCGTATATATTGGGGAAGTGGCGGCGTGTCTCCTCCGGATCCTTATGGGTGACGTCGAGATAGACGTGATCGGTGCCGTGGAGCTTCATCTCTGAGTCTATGGCGCGGGCCACGATGTCACGCGGAGCCAGGGAGAGACGCGGGTCATACTTGTGCATAAACTCCTCGCCATCAAGATTGCGGAGCACTGCGCCGTAGCCGCGCATGGCCTCTGTGATCAGGAAGGAGGGGCGGTCGCCGGGGTGATAGAGAGCGGTCGGGTGAAACTGTATGAACTCCATGTCGCGCACCGTCCCCTTGGCACGGTAGACCATGGCGATGCCGTCGCCCGTGGCTATCAGGGGATTGGTCGTGGTCGTGTAGGTGGCTCCCACACCCCCGGTCGCCATCATGGTTATGCGGGCCAGGAAGGTGTCTACACGTCCCGTCTCCTCATCGAGCACGTAGGCTCCGTAGCAGGTGATGTCGGGTGTGCGGCGTGTCACGACGCGCCCCAGATGATGCTGTGTGATTATCTCGACGGCGAAGCGGTTTTCGAAGACGTCGATACTCTTGTCGCTGCGCACGCGCTCCACCAGACTCGCCTGAATCTCGGCTCCGGTGTTGTCGGCATGGTGCAGAATGCGGAATTCGGAGTGGCCACCCTCGCGGTGCAGGTCAAACTCTCCATCCTCACGCCGGTCGAAGTCCACACCCCACTCAAGAAGCTGACGGATCTGCTCCGGCGCCTCGCGGACCACCTTCTCCACTGCCGCCGGGTCTGAAAGCCAGTCGCCGGCTATCATGGTGTCTTCTATATGCTTCTCGAAGCAATCTACCTCGAGGTTGGTGACACTTGCCACACCCCCCTGTGCCAGACGGGTATTGGCCTCGTCAAGGGTGGTCTTGCAGATGAGGGCCACGCTCCCTTTGCGCGCTAATTTGAGGGCTAAACTGAGTCCGGCTATGCCGGCTCCTATCACGAGATAATCGTACTTGTAAGTCATATTACTTGGTTTTTAGGTGGACCTTCCGCTTTATGAAAGCTCTCACCTCCGACATCATGGCCCGCAGTCCGAACTCGCGGGCCAGATGCATGAAGTCGCGTATGCGGTAACTGTATAGTATCGAGGAGGCGGGATAAGGATATGCCGGCGGGGGCTCCGCCTCCTTATGTGTATCGTAGAGCCATAACCCCTCACCACTCTCTTCGAGCAGCACATTCGCCTCCGGGGGACGGCGCACCAGGCCGTATGACCGGACTACGGCATAGGGAAGGGGACGACAGCTCAGACAATAACGGCGCGTCGGGTCAGGCCCGCGAAATCCGTTGAGGTCGAGCCTACACTCTTCGGTCCCGAGGCTCGGGAGATCGTGCAGTCCCTCGTATTCGAAAAATGCATCGTAGCGCACACCCTCGACCGGAGAGACGGGTAGCCGCAGGTTAATCGGGAGTATCTGCATATTGGTCTGGAAGACGGAGTTGCCGCCGTGAGCTCCGCTGTGGGTGCCGGCATCTCCGCAGTTGGAGGAGACGGCAAAGTAAGGGTAGACGAAATAGCGCCCGGTCTCGATGCAGTAGCGCGTATGATACTTCAGCCAGGAGCGATCCCAGCCAAACATGGGGGCGGGGACATCGGGATGAGGCCCGAAATCGAGATTGCGCTCATACCACTCGTAAAACTTCCGCCAGGCGCGACGTGTCCATATTTCCCCCCAGGACTGGGCGATACGCATGAAATAGACGTCATGGTCCCCTTTAAGGGGTTCGAAAGGGCGATAGGTCAGATTGGAGAGGGGGAAGGCATAGAGGCTTATTCCGGCTACTGTGTCGACATCAGCATAGCGCTCCACACACTGACGGGCGTAGCTATAGAAAGCCGGCGAGACGACTATATCATCTTCAAGCACCGCTATGGCGTCAAATTCATCCAGTTCCTCGCGCCCCTGTGAGAGCATATGCTCACGCAGACCCATTCGCTCGGGATGGGTCTTGACACGCTTCGGTCCGTGAGGCCAGCGGTAGTTACGGGCGTAGCGCTCCACGCGGTCGCTGTCACTGCGGTCCACACTTATGATGAGAGTCACCTCATCCTCTCCATAGTCTCCCCTTTCAAGCGAAGCCAGCAGACGGGCCAGCGAGTCAACGCGGTTATAGGCCACCGCTACGAGCGCTATGCGGGGTTTCATACGGGACGGAGTTTATAGTGTGGTTGTTATAGTGTATCGGCGTGGAGAGTGGCGTCAGTTTCGGGATTTATTATTGGCGTCGTATATTCGGTTATATATCTTCAAATATCCCTCTGTCATCCCCTTTACAGTGAAGTCGCGCTCGAAGGTGGCGCGCGCCGCGCGTCCCATCTCCTCGCGTCGCTCGGGGTGTAGTATCTCACGGAGACGGGAGACCATTATATCCGGATCATTAGGGACTGCGAAACCGTTCCGGCCGTCGAGCAACTCCGGATTACCACCTACGGCCGACGCCACGACAGGCACACCGCAGGCCAGGGACTCGATGATGGCCACCGGCAGACCCTCATAGTGAGTGGTGAGCAGGAAAGCATCGGCATAGCGGCAGTAGGATCCGGCTTCGAGGATGGAACCCAGGAAGAAGGCGTTGTCGGGATAGTCGAATTCAGGAGGGTTGACATTGCCTATCCACAGGAAGGCACAATCCGGCATACGGCGTGCCACCTCGACGAAGAGTTCGGGATATTTCTGGGGCGAGATGCGGGCTATGCAGAGTATCCTGTGCTTGAAGGTCTTGAAGCGCTCGAAGGGATCGGAGGGTAAGGGTGCAGGATCAAAGATACCGTTGTAGACGTAGGTGACGTTATGATTTATCCCCTCTTCGCGCATATATAGCTCGTCATACTTGCTCACTCCGACGATGGCCGCACACCTGGTCTGCATCCTGCGCTCCAGGGGCAGAAACTTGCGATAGGCCAGGCGAATGGAGTCGAACCCATGGACCGTATACACGATCTTGCACTTCGGGAAGACCATACGCCCCAGCATACCGGCCTTGGAGCTGTGGAGGTGGATGATATCGGGCTTATACTTGTTGTAGAGCTTACGGAAGGCAGCCATGGCCTTGATCTCATTAAGCGGGGAGAGACGCCTCACCAGCGAGGGTATACGCACGGTCGGGATGGCGGGGTCTATGAGCTCCATCATCTGACCGTTACCTTCACCGGCAGCCACGATGACCTGATGACCCTGCTTTTGCAGAGAGTTGGAGAGGTGGGCCACTACGGCCTGGGCGCCACCGGGGCCACAGAGGGTTATGATCTGGAGTATACGCATTTAGCTTGATTGTCGGGTAGTGGGTGGTATACTTGCATCTGTCGGTGTCTGCGCGGGGGTACCTACCACTGAGGGTGCCGACCCGGAGATGAAGGGGAGATAGTGTCCTGTTATGAAACGCACGACATAGTCTTTCCATTGTGTGTCCCACAGTTCGGAGGCGTTGGCACACTTGCGGCTCCAATCCTTCTCATCCCACTGTGTGATCACACGCTTCAAGTCCTCGGCACTCTCTCCGATGACGTATCCGGTGTCGGAAGCCGTCACCTTGTCGCCCACAAGGGTACCCTCGGTGGTGATGACAGGACGTCCAAGTGCGAGGCCTTCGTAATACTTATTGGGGGCAGCCAGCAGATGGTTGGGGTTGGTCTTATGATAGGCGGCATAGATGACGTCGGCATTTCCCATCATGCGCAGGGCCTCGGCATAGGCCACTCGCCCCTTGTAGTGAAAGTTGGGCAACTGGCTGGCGTAGGCCGCGATACTGGTCGAGAGGGGTCCGAACCCGGCTATCGTGATGTTGACCTTGTCGCCACACTCGCGAGCCAGGCGCGGGAGCAGCTCCAGGCCACGCTCCTCGGAGAGGATTCCGACATACACCAGCTCGACGGGTGAGCCTGCGACACGTGAGGCCGGAGTCGTGGTGATCTGCAACGCCGGTATATTGGGGAGTACCCACAAGTGACGCGGAGTCGGATGAATCTGGCCGCGACGGCCGTCCTCACAGATGATGGTGACGTCAGCGCTGCGGATACTGATCCATTCCAGCATAGACACCGCGGCCCGCATCAGGGGATTGCGGATATTGCGGGAGTCTATATACCAGTCATATATATCGTAGATGAGCTTCTTGCCCAGAAACCACTTTGCCAACACGGCCGGCAGGACCGTGTCGAGGTCAGCGGCGTGTACTACCTGATAGTCTCGACGGCGCCGCCATAGCTGACGCCAGAGGAATCGGTTGAATCCCAGCAATCCTGCCATATTGCGTATGCCGGAGCCGTAGACGGCCGGACGTTTGTAGTACATCACATCCTCCCCCTCGTCCCCCTTCACGCCGAAGCGGTCCCAGCACATGGTGAGACGACGCACGCCGGCCCGGTCGAGAAACTGCAAATATTTCTCGAACCTCGCATCAGGGTTGCCGTCGGTGGAACGCAATAACGCTATCATGCTATGTCTATGTGTCTGTAGTGTTTGAATGACATATCAGGTCAGTCGCTTACTATTTCTCTTTCCGCAGGTCTGAGGTGTATGCCCGCTCCGGCCGTTGAGCCACTCCACCAGACGCGCAGCCTGCGCACCTGCTGTCTTGGACCGAAACACAAACTCTCGCCCGGCCTTATCCCTCTCCCTACGCTCCTGTGGATTCATATCCATCACGTCGCGCAGGGTGCGGGCCCAGCCTCGGGGTGTCTCATCTTGTGCATAGTGCACATAGCGGTCATACTCCTCGGGCACTCCGGGGAGTCTGTTCATTATAACGGTTTTTCCGGCAATCAAGTATTCCAAAGTCTTCGAAGGGAAGGAATATTGCGTATATTCACCCGTCCCCGGGCGCGGATTAGCCAGAATTGTGGCCTGAGACTGCAACGCAAGTGCCTTCTCGGCATCTACAAGTCCGAAGAAGCGTATCCTCGGGTCTGCTTCGGAAATTCTCTGCAACTCCCCGGCGGTCTCACCGGAGCCGCATATCCAGAGCTCGCATGCTGTGAAATTCCCCTGCCGGAAGGCCTCTACAAGATTCATCACTCCGAAGACACGGAAGAGGGAACCCGTGTAGAGTATCACCTCCTTCACCCCATCAGGCAGAGCTTCCGGCTCGGGAAGGGCCCGCAGACGGCGCTCATCGACAAGCCCCTCCATCACCAGCCGACGCTCCGCGGGGAAGCCGAAGAACTCGTTCATGGCCTCGGTCAGAAGCACCACGCGGTCATATCGACGCGCCAGACGCATACTCAGGGCGTTGATACCACCGAAAATACGGGCTTTCAATCCGGTCATACCCGCCATAACCGTCACCTGCGACGGTATGTCAGGCACGACCATGACCGTCGTCAGTCTGCGGCGCGTCAAGCGGCATACACTCTCCAAGGCCACCGACACAGGGAGCAGGGGAGTGTTGACGATGACAGTCACCTCTCCCTCGGGGAGACATGCAAGCTCATGCAGTATAGCCCCCACCAGCGGTATGGCGGGGGTGACGAGGCTCGCACCGGGGAGATTGGGATATCCGATCGACCGCAGGGGCACGGCGGTGTCAGTATGACACTCACCGTGTATCCATGCGCGGGTATTGGAGGCGGGCCAGCTGTATTGCAGCGGCACCGTCAGGGCGCGCACACTCACGTCAGGCGTCTGTGCCAGACCGTAGAGGAGCGCTGTCTCGAAATTATGGTTGGAGTATCCCGCTCTCCCTCGAGTGTCGCGGTTCAGTGTCCGCAGCATTTCGGGAGGAAAATGCTGCCCGATGAAGAGTATCGAGGGCATTGTGTGGGGACCGGGCGCCTGTGTCAGTCGCGGCTGAAGATGTCGCGGGTGTATACCTTGTCAGTCACGTCGGCGAGTTCCTCACCGCTGCGGTTGGCCAGGATGGCCTTCGACTGACGCTTGAATTCATCCAGATCGTTGACTACACGCGAGCCGAAGAAGGTGGTACCATCTTCGAGCGTAGGCTCATATATGATGACGGTGGCACCCTTGGCCTTGATGCGCTTCATCACACCTTGAATCGAAGACTGACGGAAGTTGTCGGAGTTGCTCTTCATCGTCAGGCGATACACTCCGATGACACACTCCTCACCCTCTCGCGCGCGGTCATAAGAACTATTGGAGTCATACCAGCCGGCGAGCTTGAGCACGCGGTCAGCTATGAAGTCCTTACGCGTCCGGTTGCTCTCCACGATGGCGGTCATCATATTCTGGGGCACGTCGGCGTAGTTGGCCAGCAACTGCTTCGTGTCCTTGGGAAGACAGTAGCCGCCATAACCGAAGGAGGGATTGTTGTAGTGAGTGCCGATACGGGGATCCAGACCGATACCCTCGATGATAGCCTGCGCGTTGAGACCCTTCACCTCGGCATAGGTGTCAAGCTCGTTGAAGTAGCTCACACGCAGGGCGAGATATGTATTGGCAAAGAGTTTGACAGCCTCCGCCTCCTTCATACCCATGAAGAGAGTGGGGATATCCTCCTTGATGGCACCCTCTTGAAGGAGATGAGCGAAGGTATGTGCGGCCTCTTCGAGTCGTGGCAGATCGGCCAGGCGGCGGATAGCCTCATTCTCAGCGGCAAACTCCTCACCCTCTATGATCTTGGGTATACCGACGATGATGCGCGAAGGATAGAGATTGTCATAGAGCGCCTTGCTCTCGCGCAGAAACTCGGGAGAGAAGAGGAGATGAAGCTCCTTGGCACCCTGCGCCGCATATTTCAGATAGAGTGAGCGGCAGTAACCCACGGGGATCGTAGACTTAATGATCATCACCGCCTTGGGATTGACCTTAAGCACCAGATCTATGACCTCTTCGACATGAGAGGTATCGAAATAGTTCTTTACCGGATCATAATTGGTAGGGGCGGCGATGACCACGAAATCAGCATCGCGATATGCAGCCTCGCCATCGAGGGTAGCCACGAGATCCAACTCTTTCTCAGCGAGATACTTCTCGATATAGTCATCCTGGATCGGAGACCGGCGGTCATTGATAAGCGCTACCTTCTCGGGTATCACATCCACGGCAGTCACATGGTTGTGTTGCGACAGGAGCGTAGCTATGCTCAAGCCCACATATCCGGTACCGGCAACAGCTATATTGTATTTCTTCATATATATTTCTCGAGAGTCTTTGATATATCACCGCAAAGTTAGCAAATTCCACGCATATCCCCAAACTTTCCCCCTCTTTTCCCACCCCCGGCAGACTCGCGAAGACTGTAGCGAGTCATCACCCTCAGACTCCGAGGACTATTGAGGGTGCAATATTCAGTTTTTGACTGATAGCTCTTGCCTGATTAAGAGTAGGCTGTTTTTTACCTGATAAATATTCACACACCCGAGACGGGTTGACACCGATTAGTTTTGCCAGAGCGGCCTGAGTCAGGCCCATCTCATACATACGCAATTTCATCACATCGATCAATGACGGTTCTCCGATTGCATAATGCTCGTCGGAGTAGTCAGATATGAGACCTGACAATAATTCAAGTTCCATACTATATGGATCTGTCAGTGGAGTATCATCCTTTACATGAGGCAACAATTCCTCAACCCTTGCAAGTGCCCAGCGATATTGAGCTTCATTTTCAATTCTTGTCATATAGCATCCTCCTGTTTCTTATCCCTACTATACTATATTCTATATTCCTCTATATTGTTGAACAATCAATCTTGTCATATTCCTCATGTGTCCCGATAAATCGAATGTAAACCCATTTTATGGTAAACTTGATAACTACCACAAGACGATGATTATTACCACGAATATTAAACACATAATGCTGATTGCCAACATTATCAACACTATTAAAGCTCTTTTTTACATCTGCAAAACACTCCCAGCGTGCATCCTTTACTATCTTCACCCAATTTTGTAAAGCAGTACGGGTATCCGGGAATCTTGCAATATAATCTTTCAGAGGTTCTTCTGTTATTATTCTCATAGTGCTTCAAAAATGATTGGCATTGCAAATTTACAAAGAATCTTTCAAATATGCAAATCAGCAGACAGGAATAGTATGTAGAATCTACATTCCCCCTCTTTTCCCATCCCCGTAAGCACGCGAAGACTGTAGCGAGTCATCACCCTCAGACTCCGAGGACTATTCAAATTGCTTTATTGGTTCTAACCATGTGTTTGAAAACTCGGCGAATTGTGCTCCATTTCGGGAAGATTGCAAAGGGTCTTACTGCATTATAACTCAATAGAATTATGATAAGTGATACCAGTGCGATTATCAGTAACCAGCCATATATCTCCTTCATCGACACGATCAAGGCCTGTATCTGTACCATACCATACCACTGTCCGAGTGGGGCGAAGGCCATGTCAGAATTGGTATTCAATATGTTCGCTCCAAGCAATGATGCATTTTTGGCCATAATATGACGCAAGAACTCACCGATTATCGCCGGTCCGAGTGTCGCACCCATCACGGCTCCGGTAAACCCATTGATGGTTAGAGCCTGCGGAAAGACCTGAAAAGGCAATCCGCTTTGCACTATTGAGGTCAGGTACACAATCGAGATGATCACCGATGCCGCTCCTCTGAAAAAGAGAGGAATGAAAAGCATTTCTTTCTCCACACCGTAATCAATGAAGAAATAGAAATATCCAAGATATATTATGGCAAGAGCAAATGCTATCGCAGTCATCGTCTTATATCTCCATTTTCGCAAGGCAAATGTGAAATATGTGAAATGAGCGGCACCACATATACCGTTGTCAACGACACTACCACGACCACAGCAACAGCCACCATCACCTCCTCCGGTCGCTAAGACCACATTCCACAAAAGAACTGAGAGTCTCCCAAGCACACGTTGAACAGCGTATATAACCGACAATCGGCCCGCCTCACGGCGAGCCGATTGTCAGTGTTTTC
>CAMWHX010000002.1 GCA_947174155.1 uncultured Porphyromonadaceae bacterium | reverse complement strand
GGTGAGGGGGGTAAAGGTGCGGCTCTTGAATTTGAGTTTCCAGTACTCGATCCAGCGATAGAGCTCCTGAGTGGCCTTCTGGTCGTGGAGCTGATTGGCCTCATAGTCGAGCTTGGCCCAGTTACGCTTGCGGAATGCCGACCAAGGGGGAGTCAGCGCCAGGTCGATCGAGAACTCCGAACCGCGACGAGTGTAGATGGGGTTGTCGATACTGGTGCGTGAGAGGCGCAGGCCGAGATAGAGGTTGTTGGCCGTACCGTTGTTCATGAAGGTGATATACTCCCAGTTTTTCAGATAGTACCAGCGGTATGCCAGAGAGGCCTGAAACTGGAAGTAATCGTCGGGCCAGGTCAGGCGTGTGCCGTAGCCGATGGAGGCACCTGCGATCTGGATAATCTTGTTGGGGTCATAGGCATTCTCGTAGTAATAGTTGCCGAGGTTGGTGCCATAGTTACCCTGAGTCCAGAGAGCGGAGGTGTAGCCGTTGTACCAGGCGTTGTTGTAGTAGGAGTCATTGATACCGGTGGAGCGGCTGTAGTCGATGCCGACCGAGAGGGAGTTGGGGCGTTTACCGCCGAGCCAGGGATCGAAAAACTGTATCGAGTAACTCTGATAGTATTTCGCGTTGGTCTGCGCCGAGATGGAGAAGGTCTGGCCGTCACCGCGCGGGATTATACCTCGATATGCGGAGGGGTTGAAGAGATTCTTCATCGAGAAATTGGAGAAGGAGAGACCCACCTGGCCGGTGATACCCGTCTGGCCCCAGCCGAATGAGAGCTGCACCTTGTCGTTGGCCTTCTGCTCAAGGTTGAAGACTATATCGACGGTGCCGTCCTGCTCGTTGGGCTCCGGACTGATATCGAGATGCTCCGGATCGAAATGGCCGGAGGCAGCGATCTCGCGGGCCGAGCGCATCAGGTCGCTCTTGGAGAAGAGTTCACCCGGACGCACACGCAGCTCACGACGGATGACCTTCTCGTAGAGCTGGTCGTTGCCGTTGATGACCACGCGGTTGACGGTAGCCTGCGGACCCTCGATGATACGCATCTGGAGCGCCACACTGTCTCCCCTGACATTCTGCTCGACCGGGAGGAGCTGGAAGAAGAGGTAGCCGTTGTCGAGATAGAGGTTCGAGACTGCGTCTTCATCCTCGACCGTGCGCTTCTGCAGACGCTTCTGATTGTAGACATCGCCGGGGAAGATGCCGAGCATATTGTCGAGCACCTCGGTGGGGTATACGGTATTGCCGACCCAGGAGATGTCGCTGATATAGTAGCGCTTACCCTCGTCGACGGTCAGATAGACATCAACCTCCTTGTCATCATAGGGGACCACGGAGTCAGCCAGGATGGCCGCGTCGCGGTATCCGAGCTCATTATACTTATCGATGATGCGCTGCTTGTCATCGCGATAATCGGAATCGACGAATTTCTTCTGCTTGAAGATATTGAGAAGGTTGCCGTTTTCGTTGGTCTTCTTCATCGCGCGCTTCACCTTGGAATCGGAGAGGACGCGGTTGCCGTTGACATAGATCTTATGGACCTTGACCTTGTTGTGGCGGTCAACGTCAACATCGAGTATCACTTGATTCTCCTTGCTGAGATCG
Source organism: uncultured Porphyromonadaceae bacterium (assembly GCA_947174155.1). The sequence goes on along the minus strand of CAMWHX010000002.1, from coordinate 16,874 downwards.
GGATGCTGAGTTATGAGGACCTTCGCGTTCTTGAAGCCCTTCTCGGAGAAATAGTGCTCGATGATCTGCTTGGCGCGTGCTATGATATTGGGGGTCAACTGCTGTCCGGGGACCATTTTCAGACGGTCGACGAGATCCTTGCGTTCACCATTCTTGACACCCTGGAATCTCATTTCCGACATACGGGGCTGACGGTTGAGCACGATTTCGAGCCATGCCCGGTCGCCCACCGTCTTCTCCACATCTACCTTGACCCTGTCGTAGAGTCCCTGGCGCCAGAGACGCTTGACAGCGTTGGTGACGGCGTCACCCGGAATCTCGACACGGTCACCCACATTGAGGCCGGAGGTGCTGATGATGATATAGTCATCGACGTCAGGTACGCCCGTGACCTTGATACCCGCTATCTCGTAGGTCCGGGGTATCGGGGAGTAGATGACGTCGGGAGAGTATATCGTATCACCCGGAGCGGCGGCAGGGAGGTCCGGAGCGTCGACAGCCGGAGGGTCAAGAAGTGAATCCTGAGCGTAGGTCGGGATGCAGACGGCGGAGCAGAGCGCCATGAGAAGTATGGCGGCGCCTCGCAGCAGGGGATTTCGTGTATGGCGGGTTGAAGTCATTTCGTATGATGTCGGAAACAATAGCATATGGAGGGGTTAGAGTGCGGGAAGCCGGGTCTTTATTCTTCGGCCACCTGCTCGCTGGTCTTGCCGAAACGGCGCTCGCGGCTTTGATAGTCGATGAGGGCCTTGACGTATTCGACCTTGCCGAAGTCGGGCCAAAGCACCGGAGTAAAATAGAGTTCGCTATAAGCTATCTGCCAGAGAAGGTAATTGGATATCCGCTCCTCGCCGCCGGTGCGTATAAGGAGATCCGGGTCGGGAGTGCCTGCAGTCGGGAGCCAGTCGGCGAAGGTCTGCTCATCTATGTCGGCGGAATCGAGTATGCCGTCGCGCACGGCGGCGGCCAGACGCCGGGCCGTGTCGGCGATCTCCCATCGCGACGAGTAGCTCAGACACATGTTGAGTTGCAGTCCGGTGCAGTGGGCCGTGGCGTCGCGGCAGTCGGTCAGTCGCTTGCGCGGTCCCTCGGGGATACGGTCGATATCTCCGATGAGGTGGATGCGCACATTGTTGCGCAGCAGCTCCGGGAGCTCCCGCTCGATGGCCCATCCGATGAGATACATCAAGGTTTCCACCTCTTCGACGGGACGATTCCAGTTTTCGGTCGAGAAGGCGTAGAGTGTAAGATATTCTATCCCGAGATCGGAGGAGAGCTCGGTGACGTTATGCACGCTGGTGATGCCCTCGTAATGGCCATCGCTGCGGTTGCGTCCCTGCTTCTTGGCCCATCGGCCATTGCCGTCCATAATCATGGCCACGTGGCGCGGCATGCGTCGCGGGTCGAGTCGGGATATCAATTCTTGCAGTTCATCCATGATGTGTCGTGCTTTATGATGAGAGATGTATCAGTCTTTATAGTTGCATACGGCACAGCGCTTGCTGAATTCGTATGTAAGGGTTATGGTGAGAGTCGAATACCAGTCGGTGTTCTTGGCAAACGAGCTTTTGATCGTATGCGGATCCGAGAGCTCCGGAGAGTCGAGTTTGTCGGTGAAGGTCTTCTTCATCAGCCATTCCAGGCCGATGTTGAGACGCTCTTTCAGCTTAAACTTCACACCGACGCCGAAGGGGATTGTGGGGGCGAAGCCCGTGTATCCGGAAGTGGTCCACATCGTCAGCCCCAGACAGCCGGTGATATAGGGGGTGAAGCGTTTGAGCTTGCGATAGTCGCCCATCGGACCGATAGGGAAGAAGTTGAACTCAAAGAGCTCCGAGGCCTCGAAGAAGGTGGTAGAGAATTTGTAGTTCGCTCCCCCCGGCATTACGTCGGTCATCTGAGAGGTGTCGCCGCTCAGGGTACCTCCATAGATACCGGTTTTGAGCGCCAGACGGGTGTTGAGCATATATCGGAATATCCCCTGCGCTGCGAACCCCGGATTGCGGTAGAGATTGGCCGTATTGGCATCACCCAAATATCCGGTCATGCCGATTCCGCCGCCTATCTCGAAGCGGTAATCCTCCTGGGCGCGAGCTTCATTGGAGAGGAGCAGCACCACGAGGGTGAGCAGAGTCAGCAGCAGGGAGCGGATCTTCATAACAGAGGTGTGTATTGCAGGCGTGTGATGACACCGCGCATGATGCCGTCGTGAAACTTACCCTCTTCGGTGGTGCCGCCGAAGATGTAGATGTAGGGACAATGCCACTTCACCTTACCGTCAATGACCTCGGAGGGTGAGACACGGCGCGGCGCAGCGTCGAAGGTCCAGCCGTCGTTGATATCGACGTCATAGGGGCGGTCGAGTACCACTCCGTCAGCCCCGAGGAGAGCCGGGAAGGTCGTCGGCAGTTGGAGCGATTGCGGCGCGAGACGCCAGTTGGCCCCATTGTCATAGGTCATCCATACCTCTTTGTTGAGGGAACCGTCAGCCAGACGCCCACCGATGAGCAGCCACACCGAAAACTCATTCTTGATCCAGAGCGTGGAGGTGGAGGTGAAAGTGTAGTAGGGCACCATGACAGCCCCGAAGAGGGCCGGGGGTGTGTTTTCGGATATGTCGGCCCAGCGAGAACCGTCAAAAGCCCATGTGCGGGCATTCGGGGTGCCGTCAGCCAGCAGACCTCCGGTCAGGAATCCCACCGGACGCAGGGCCCAGCGAGAGGTGAAGAGACCGAAGTCAGTGGTGCCGGTCATGGGGAAGGCGGAGCTCACTGGAATCTCATCGATATCGGAGACCCTCGGCCATGATGTGTGGAGTAATCCGGAGACGTCGTTGCGTATGCCGAGCAGAAGATCTCCGTATCCACCCGTGATGGAGGTCCAGACAGCACCTGTGTCGCTCCATACCATGCCATCGGCCGATGAGAAGAGCCCCCCTCGGGAATCGAGGAGATAGAGGGCATTGTCGGTAGCTGTCAGGGTGTTGATCATGGCGTCGGCAGGGAGTGTCGCACGGGCCATAGACCAGTTGCCCATAGCCGGCTCGGCGGAGGTGGCGAGGGTCAGTGAGCCGTCACTCTCCTCCAATAGACAGAGAGCATTCCCCTTATAGCGCACGGTACTAGCCTGGCGAGGTGATGCGAGACGTGAAGGGAGGTGGGTAGCGCTCAGACGGGTCCATGCCAGAGTGTCGGGGTCGGAGTTGTGGACGTTGACTTTCAGCAGATACTCGCGAGAGGTCTTGCCATCTTCCGCCACCAGGCGCAGAACCACACGACCGGTGAAGTCGATGGAGTCGGAGGGATTGGTGCGGTAGTTGACCTCCCCCTGTCGGGTCTCGCCACCGGTCATGGTGATGGTGGCGGCCGTAACCGAAGCGGGATATGATATTACCGGGACCAGCTTATTGATACGGCTCCCTTTGGGGAGGGAGTCCGGATTGGCTATGACGCCGGCGTTGAGGTCGATCGAGAAGAAGACCGAGTCGAGATGGGATGTCACCTTCTCGTCGCTCTTGAGGGTGAACGAGGTCACGGCCACGCTCGAAGAGGGCATGTAGATGGATGTCGAGTCATCGTCAGACTTGGAGTTGCACGATGCCAGCGCCAGACCAGCTGCAAGCAGTAGCGCGCCGGAGCGCATCAGGCGCCTGAGAGGGTGGAATATATCGGTTATTTTCACGTCAGAGTGTATTAAAGTGGAGCGCGTCACGACCACTCAGGGCGCCACGTGCTACGATTTCAACGTGCAAAATTAGCATTTCTTGGCAAAATGAGGGCAAACTTTCCCGTGTAAATTGCCACAAGGGGTCATTTTAGCGCTTTTTAACTATTCTCGGTCCCTTTCTCATCGGTTCTCGCGACCTCTGCACACTCCCGCGAGGTCTTCTTATCCGAAGCGGGAGCATACACTTCGATACTACTGCCATCACACTCCGTGAGGGATGCCGGGACTATGTGAGGCGGGAGAGTGGGGGCCGGCAATCCGGTGTCGAGCAGGCGGGGGCTTATCTCGCGCCGTATCTCATCCCAAAGCCCGGCACTGATGAATCTGTGCAGGGTCTCCCGCCCCCCTTCGACCATCAGGGAGGTGACGCCGTGGTCGGCATACAGTGTGTGCATCTGCTCCTCGATCGGAAGATCCGGGTCGAGAAGGAGGGCGTGCTCACGGAGCATACGGGCCTCACGAGGGAGAGACGCGGAGTCAAACGTCACTTTCAGAGGGTCATGTCCCGGCCATAGCCGCACGGTCAGCGCCGGGTCATCGTTGACAACCGTGTTAGTACCCACCAGTATAGCGTCAGCCGAAGCGCGCTCACGATGCATCAGCACTGAGGACAGGGGGCCCGACAACCTTACAGGGCGAGGTGCTTCGGGGGTGCCGGACGCCATGAAGCCATCGGCACTCTCGGCCCATTTCAACTGTATGAAGGGGCGTCCGAGGCGGTGGGCGGTCATGAAGCGACGGTTGAGGGCCTCACACTCCTCACGCATCACATCTTCAATCACCTCCACCCCGGCCTCACGTAGCATACGTATGCCGCGTCCGGCTACTTTCACAAAGGGGTCTGGCGCTCCCACCACGACGCGCGGTATGCCGGTCTCGATGATGAGACGGGCGCAAGGGGGTGTCTTGCCGTAATGCGAGCAAGGCTCCAATGTCACGTAGATTGTAGACTCCCGCAGGAGGTGGCGATCTTCGGGACGCACGGAGGCGATGGCGTTGACTTCGGCGTGGGGCTCTCCCCAGCGTCGATGGAAACCCTCGCCGATGATACGGCCATCGGAGGCGACTATCACTGCCCCTACCATAGGATTAGGGGTGGCGAAACCTTCGCCACCCCTTGCGAGCTGTAAAGCCCGGAGCATGTATTTCTCCATTCAGAGATTTTCGGTTGTCTCTACGAAGAGAGATCTTTTTTCGGTTGTGATTACTTTTCGAAACCGCGCAGACGCAGCAGGGCGTGAGCGTCGGGCTTGTGGCCGCGGAAACGCTGATAGAGTGTCATGGCATCCTCGGTGTCACCTGACTGCAGGATGTTCTTCTTGAAGCTCTCGGCGGTCTTCTTGTCGAAGATACCCTTCTTCTCAAATAGCTCCCAGCCGTCAGCTTCGAGCACCTGAGCCCAGAGATAGGTGTAGTAGCCCGATGCGTAGCCGTCGTCGCCGAAGATATGCTTGAAGTAGGGTGAGCGGTAGCGGAAGGTGATCTCCTCAGGCATGCCGATCTCGGCGGCTACTGCCTCTTCGAAGGCGGGCACGTCGATCTTCTCGTCATTGTTGGCCCCCCACTTCATGTCCAGAATTGCCGAACCGGCCAGCTCGGTGGTCACGAAGCCCTGGTTGAACTTCGAGGAGGCTTCGAGCTTCTCAATCAGTTCATCAGGGATGGTCTCACCGGTCTTGTAGTGCTTGGCATACATCTTGAGCACCTCGGGAGCAGTGGCCCAATGCTCATTGATCTGAGAGCAGAGTTCGACGTAGTCGCGGTCTACATTAGTGCCGGCCAGCGAACGGTAAGGGGCTGTGGAGAGCATCCCCTGAAGGGCGTGGCCGAACTCATGGAAGGCAGTCTCGACCTCATCGAGAGTCAGCAGAGCAGGAGTGTCGCCTGCAGGGCGGGTGAAGTTGCCGACATTATAGACGATTGGACGACGCACCTCGCCGCCGTCATAGATACCGGCGCTTTGAAGCTGCTCCATCCATGCCCCCTGACGCTTGGAGGCGCGAGGATAGTAGTCGGTCATGAAGACGGAGATGTGCTCACCTGTCTTGGCATCCTTGACATCGTAGACAGTCACCTCGTCCATGTATCTGGGAGCGTCGGGAAGCTCCTCGATCTTGAGACCATAGAGCTTCTCGGCTGCGCGGAACATACCGTTGACCACGTTGCTAAGCTCGAAGTAGGGACGCACGTCATTCTCGTCGAGATCAAACTTCTCCTTCTTGACCTTGCCGGCATAATAATAGTAATCCCAGGGAGCGATCTTAAAGTCTCCGCCGTGGCGGTCTACGTAAGACTGCATGTCGGCTACCTCTTCCTTGGATCGCTGCACGGCCGGCTCGAAGACCTGCATCAGCAGATTCATGGCAGCGTCGGGTGTTCCGGCCATCACGCGGGATGTCATCATCTGCGCGAAGTTGTCGAAGCCCATCAGCTTAGCCTTCTCGGAGCGCAGGCGCACGATCTTCTCGATCACGGGATAGTTGGAGTTGTCGCCATATGAAGCCAGGGTGGTGTAGCCCTTGTAGATAGCCTCGCGCAGGCCGCGGTTGTCTGCATATTGGAGTACCGGCAGACGGCTCGGAGCGTGGAGGGTGAATACCCACATGCCGTCCAGGCCGCGGGCCTTGGCTTCTTCGGCAGCCTGAGCGATGGAGGACTCGGGGAGTCCGGCCAGGTCAGCTTTGTCGTAGACGGTGACGAAGAAGTTGTTGGTGGCGGTCAGCAGGTTGCGGTTATACTGGATGAAGAGCTTGGAGAGCTCGTCGTTGATACGCACCAGTTCGGCTTTCTTGTCGGCGGGGAGAGCTGCACCCTGCTCGGCAAACTGACGGTAGTATTTCTCCACCAGACGCTTCTGCACCGGAGTGAGTTTCTGCTTGTCGCGGGCGTCATAGACCTGCTTGATGCGCTGGAAGAGGGGCTCGTCGAGCATGATCATGTTCTGAGCCTCGTTGAGCAGTGGGATTGCTTCGTCGGCCATCTGGGCAAACTCCTCGGTGTTCATGGCGCCGTCATAGTGGTAGAAGACGCTGGAGACACGATTGAGAATGGGGGAGAGATTCTCCAGAGGGAGGATGGTATTGTCGAAGTCAGGCACGGCGCGGTTACGCGTGATGTTGAGGATATTGGCGCGCTGCTCTTCGAGACCTGCCTTGATGGCGGGGATGAAGTCGGAGGTCTTGATCTGCTCGAAGGGAGGGATCTTGTAGACCGTGGTGTAATCCTGAAGGAAGGGATTCTGTGCCATAGCTGTAAGCGATGGGGCTGCGAGCATAAGCCCGGCAGCTAAGGTTAGGACGATCTTGTTCATGGTGCTTTATGGTTAGCGATTAGTGATAAGTGATTAGTGGGGGTATTGGGGTTGGTTTTCTTACTGCTCCGGGAGGAAGGCGAACTCGGCTATCAGTGGATAGTGGTCGGAGGCGTCGAGGTCTCCTCGCTTGACTGATATGGGTTCGATAGGTCCGCGGAAGAATATCTGGTCTATGTGGAAATAGAACATATGCTGGTTGTAGGTGATCGTGGGGCCGAACGCTGTCTCTGCATAGGCATCCTCATAGCCGGCCTGCACCAGCTTGCGGTAGGCCCAGGAGCCGGCCACGTCGTTGAAGTCTCCCGAGATAATTGTCGGGGTCATTGACCCGCGGGTCAGGGCGATGATCTCGTCTACATTCTCGGCGCGCTTCTTGAAGGAATCCGCCAGCTTGTCCATGATCGTGGTCCGGAACTCCTGGAAACTGGACTTCGCAGATCCGATCGATTTGATGTCGGTCACCACCTGGCGCTCCTTGGCGCTCAGATAGTAGGAGGCCATGTGCATGTTGATGAGCTGCAATTTCCGGCCATCCATATTGACAATGAAGCGGGCGAACTGTTTGAGATACTTGCTGACCGGGCGCCCGTTGGTGGCGTAGGGGATAAGCTCTACGGGATATTTGGAGAGCACCTTGAGGTCAGACTTCGGATCGCCGGCATAATAGGGATAGATGGCGAAAAGACTGTCACGCAGGGACTTGGGGAGATTGGGGACCTCGACTATGTCATCTATGTTGTCAAGCTCCTGAAGGTTGACGATATCGGCTCCGGAGTTGATGATGAAGCGTACGGAGCGGTTGTCGTCCATCTTATCGGGATTCTTAATATCATTGAAATGAAGGCAGTTGAAGGTCAGGAGGCGGAATGTCTGCGCTCCCTCCGGCACCTGCTTCGGAGTGTTGAGGGGAGCGGCGGGGCCCAAAGCCCCCCAGGAGGCAATGAGTGTGAGCACGCCTAAGGCTCCGGTGAGCCAGTTGCGCGTGGCGAACCAGACGATGGTGATGATAAGGGTCAGCAGACCCAGCCAGGGGAGGAAGAGAGTGGTGACGGCCGGGAAGGTGAAATATTCCGGATTCCAGTAGCCGCCATAGGCGGCGAAGATGGTCACTGCGAAGACCACAAACGATGCGATCTTGCAGACGAGTTTGACAATAGGACTGACTATGATCATTATTGAATGATGGTTATCTTGGCTTTTAAGTTATTTAACGTCTCAGAGGTCCATTATAGTCTAAACCCTCCTAAAGTTTCCGTGATAACTCACGCAACTCTTCGCGCTCGCCGGTGCTGAGCGCATCGTAGCCGGAGGTGGAGATCTTGTCGAGCAACTCATCGAGGCGTATGCGCTCCCGACGATGGGTATACAGGGCCTGACTCACACGCGAGGCGTCACGTCTGACCTCCCGAGGTTTGGCTACGGGCGCATCCTCCAAGGGATTGGAGCGTATGCGTCGGCGAATGAACAGGGCGGCACCCAGGCCGAAGAGGACACCACCGATATGGGCGCTCTGCGCACCGGCTCCACCCCCTCCGATACCGAGAAAGGTCAGCAGCACGGCCGCTCCCGCCACCCACTTGAGTCTGACAGCTCCGACGAGCAGAAACTGCACGTGGCGATCCGGCATAAGCACTGCGGCGGCCGTCATGACCGACATCACTGCGGCCGACGAACCGATGAGCCAGTCGCTGTGTAGCCCGCAGGCCCCCACGATGATGAAGGCCAAGGCTCCCGTCAATCCTCCCCCGGCGTAAAGACGGGAGATATAGACCGAGGGAACGACAAGCAGCAGTATGCGCCCGAACCAGTAGAGCCACAACGCGTTAAACAGTAGATGCAGAGGTGAGAACTGTGTCACCATATAGGTGACCACGGTCCAGGGGCGGGTAGCCAATACGCTCAAGTCGGAGGGGAGGGCGAGCCACTCCCTAATCCAGTCCGTCTGCATGCCGGCTATCCAGCATAGGGCCAAGGTCAACATAACGACGACACTCATGACGACATTGAGCGATATGAGCCACATCAGGTCGCGGGAGCCTCCGAAGAAGTGCAGTATCCTCTCCGGGGTGAGGGGATGACGTCGTCGGTATCGCTTTATATTCTCCATAGACATGGCTGAGAGGGGAGTGTCAATATGTGAATCTGTTGCCACGCAGCGTGCCGTTGTGTCGCCACCACAACAGGATTATGAGGCCGAAGAGCATGCCGCCGAGATGGGCGAAGTGGGCCACAGTGCTTGAAGAGGAGCCGATACCTAAGAAAAACTCTATCACGCCGTAGCCGATGACCATATACTTGGCCTTGACGGGGACCGGAATGAAGAAGAGGTATAGGGGCATGTCGGGAAATACAAAGGCGAATCCCAAAAGCAGCCCGAAGACCGCGCCGGAGGCTCCGACAGTGGTGATTGCATTCTTGAAGGAGGCGATGGCAGCCGTAAACTGCGGGTCCCCCGTCTGCAATGCGCGCTCCACGATGGCATTCATCGAGTCGTAGGTCAGGCCGTTGAGAGGGGCTATTCCCGAGACATATTCATGCATCCACGTCAGAGCCCATACACACTCCTGAACTATGGCAGCCCCCACACCGCATATCATATAGAAGATGAAGAAGCGGCGCGACCCCCACACCTGCTCCAGAATACGCCCGAACATCCAGAGCGTAAACATATTGAAGAGCACATGCAGCGGAGTCGAGGGGGAGTGGACAAACATATAGGTCAGCAACTGGGCAGGATTGAAGCTATCCGATCCCCAGTAGTGAAGCCCCAGAAGATCCACAATGCGCCCGCCCAGACCGCGCACGAGCGCCTCGGCGAGCCATATCAGCACGTTGATGATGATGAGATTTTTGGTCACGGGGGGTATCTGCGACAGAAAACCACCGTGGTTTGAATTAAACATTCCGAGTCAGTTGAGGGTTAAGACATTGTAAGGCTATATGTAAGAGGGGGGGTGTGACCTCCGTAGAGAGAGCTCCCTCACCTCCTACCGACACCAGCGGATGAGTCCGCAGGGGGGCCTTACGGTGCAAATTTAGCAAATTATCTTCAAATTCGACCCCATTCGAGGGGTTATTTGCAGTTTTTAAGCCTTGGAAGTGCATTTTTAGGGCTGAAAAATTGGCAGTTGACGGTTTATAAACTAAATTTGTAGCCTGAAACCGTGGATAGACATTATCCCCCGGTAGAGATAACCAATATTCAATAGATCACCTAAACACTACATAATCGATAAAATTATGAACAAAACAGATCTCGTTAATGAAATCGCCGCAAAGGCAGGACTTAACAAGGTAGCAGCCAAGGCTGCGCTGGACGCATGTCTGGAGTCGATCGAGCAGGCGCTGGCCAACGACGATAAGGTGCAGCTCCTTGGCTTCGGCACCTTCTCCATCCAGGAGAAGGAGGCCCGCACAGGCATCAACCCCCGCACGAAGGAGAAGATCGAGATTCCCGCCCGTAAGGTCGTGAAGTTCAAGCCCGCCGCTGAACTGGCCAAGTAAGGTCTCCCGGTCGAAAGAGACACTCCACACCGTGCCGCAGCACGGTCCCAAGCCATCGCAATGCCTGCAGGTTCACCTCCCCCGCCAAAGGGGTCGGGTGAGCCCGCCGGCATTGTCGCGTATAATCAGCTTTCAGAAGAGAGCCCGATAATGCTCTCAGCTACACAATACTTATGACAATCGAACAAATCATATCTCAAGGCGTCTCTGACGCCGTCAAGTCTCTCTACGGACTTGACTTCCCGGCCGACAAGGTCACCGTCCAGGCCACCCGTAAGGAGTTTGAGGGAAACCTGACAGTCGTGGTCTTCCCCTTTGTCAAGGCCGCCCGCAAGAGCCCGGAGGCTACTGCCGCAGAAATAGGGGAGTGGCTCGTGGAGCATGTCGAGGCTATCTCGGCCTGCAATGCCGTCAAGGGCTTCCTTAATCTCAGTGTCGATCCCTCGTTCTGGCTGACCCGTCTGCACGATATCGCCGCTGATGCTGATTTCGGTATCACTCCCGTCACGGAGCAGAGCGATCTCGTGATGGTCGAGTATTCATCGCCCAACACCAACAAGCCCCTTCACTTAGGTCACGTGCGCAATAACCTGCTCGGCTACTCCCTCTCGCGCATACTCGAAGCCTGCGGCCATCGTGTCGTCAAGACCAATATCGTCAATGACCGCGGTATCCATATCTGCAAGTCAATGCTGGCCTGGAAGAAATGGGGTGAGGGCGCCACTCCAGAGTCAACCGGTAAGAAGGGTGATCACCTCATCGGTGATTTCTACGTGGCCTTCGACCGTCATTACAAGGATGAGGTCAAGTCTCTCATGGCGCAGGGGATGACCGAGGATGAGGCTAAGGAGAAATCCACCCTTATGGCGGAGGCACGCGAAATGCTGCGCCGCTGGGAGGCCGGAGATCCCGAGGTGCGTGAACTCTGGAAGATGATGAACTCCTGGGTCTATGCCGGGTTCGATGAGACCTACCGCCGCTTGGGTGTGGATTTCGACAAGATATACTACGAGTCGGATACCTATACCGAAGGGCGCGATCTCGTGCTTGCCGGTCTGGAGAAGGGGGATATGTATCGTCGGGAGGATGGCTCCGTATGGGCGGACCTTACCTCCGACGGTCTGGACCATAAGCTCCTGCTCCGCGCCGACGGTACATCGGTCTACATGACTCAGGATATCGGCACCGCCAAGCTCCGCTATCAGGATTATCCCATCGACAAGATGATCTACGTCGTCGGCAATGAGCAGAACTATCACTTCCAGGTCCTCTCGCTACTGCTCGACCGCCTCGGATTCAAGTGGGGCAAGGATCTGACCCACTTCTCCTACGGTATGGTCGAACTCCCCGAGGGTAAGATGAAGAGTCGTGAGGGTACTGTGGTCGATGCCGATGACCTCATCGACAAGATGATCGCAGATGCCGCTGAGGCCTCCGCCGACCGCTTCAAGGATATGGATCCCGCCGAGGCTGCCGAAGTGGCCCGCATGGTGGGTATGGGTGCGTTGAAATACTTCCTTCTCAAGGTTGATCCGCGTAAGAACATGCTCTTCAACCCCAAGGAGTCGATTGACTTCAACGGCAACACCGGCCCCTTCCTGCAATACACCTATGCGCGAATCCAATCCGTATTGCGCCGCGCAGGCGACGGATTCGATCCCCTTGCCACTCCCCGGGCCGTACCCAACGAGAAGGAGTCCACCTTGATTCAGAAGGTAGCTGACTTCCCGTCGGTCGTAGCTGAAGCCGGACGTGCATATTCCCCCGCCCTCATCGCTAACTACGCGTATGATCTGGCCAAGGAGTATAACCAGTTCTACCATGACTATCCCATCATGAAGGAGGAGGATAGTCAGGTGAGGGATCTGCGTCTGCTCCTCTCCTACGTCGTGGCCCGCACACTTCGCACCGCCGTCTCCCTGCTCGGCATGGAGATGCCGGAGCGCATGTGATGGCAGGGTGATAAATTAACAGGGGGGTGAATTAAACACCTGACCCTGTTAAAGCGTATTAAAGGAAGAGAGTCCCCATTAAACTAAGGGGACCCTCTTCTGTCAAAAAGACCCACTAATTACTCACTTCTCACATAACTAAAGATTATGGCTTACAATGATTACGGCCCCAATAATTACGGGCCCAACAACTACGGATCCCCGACGCCTCCCCCCTATCGCGGGTATCAGGCGCAGGGAGGGATGACGCTCGCGCAGCACACCACGGCGGTGATGCGTCAGGTATACGTGCGAATGTTTGTAGGATTGCTCATCTCAGCCTTCGTGGCTATGGGTGTGGCCTCCTCTCCCGCACTGATGCATGCATTCTTCGGCAACTCGTTTGCCTACTGGATCATGTTTATCGTCCTGATTGCCATGGCGTGGATTATCCCGGCCAAATTGCAATCGATGTCATCCGGCACGGTTTATCTCCTCTTCGGAGTCTTCGCGGCGCTGATGGGTGCAACGCTCGCTCCCATCTTCATCGTCTATAAGCTCGGCACGATCGTATACACATTCTTCATCACCGCGGGCACCTTTGGCGCCATGTCGGTCTACGGTTATTTCACCAAGAGTGATCTGACCAAGATGGGCTCCTTCCTCATCATGGCCCTCTTCGGGTTGATTATCGCCATGATAGTCAATATTTTCTTGAAGAGCAGCGCGATGGAGTGGGTTATCTCCATCATCGGAGTGCTTATCTTCGTCGGACTGACCGCCTGGGACACCCAGCAGGTGAAGCGTATGGCTTCAGTGCAGATGGATCCCTCCATGACGAGCAAGCTCGCCACCATGGGTGCCATGACCCTCTACCTCGACTTCATCAACCTCTTCATCTTCCTGCTGCGCATCTTCGGCGGCGGACGTGACTAAGAGAGGATATTATTAGTTCGGAGGCTACTGATACCTCAGTAAGCCCTGTATCTATTATCAATGTAAACAAACCGATGATTTTATTCACCATTGGTGAATAAAATCATCGGTTTGTTTACATTCTTCTTCTCGCAAGAGAGGAATCCGTAATAAGTCAAAATACCGATACGTGCTTGATCCTCGATAAAGGAATTCACGTCTGACCTTTTGTAGTCTCACATGTTTTTATTAACTTCGCGCATAGGAAGTTGTACCCCTAAAAATGAGGATATGAAAAAGGAAGAAGACGACCGGGATCTGACCCCGTATAAAAAGAGAAAGGATGATCGGCTCATCCGCTTCGACTGGGCAATGAAGCGACTGCTGCGCAACAAGGCTGATTATGATATAATCAACGGTTTCCTGAGTTCGCTGCTGAATATGGACGTCCATATAGTAAGCCATCTGGAGAGCGAGGGTAATCAGGAATATGAGGAGGATAAGTTCAACCGTGTTGATCTTCTGGCACTGAATGACAAGGGTGAGAAGTTTCTCATCGAGGTGCAGAATGACAGTGAGGATGCCTACTTCCATCGTATGACATATGGTGTTTCCAAACTCATCACCGAGTATATGCATCGCGGTGACAACTATGATAAGATAGCGCGCGTATACAGCATAAATATTGTGTATTTCGATCTTGGGCGAGGTACTGATTTCGTCTATACGGGCAAGACGGAATTCCGTGGCCTCCATGACAACGATCTGCTCACTCTGCCGGAGCGCCTGAAGAGGAAGTACGATGTGTCGGGTGTGAGTGAGATCTTCCCACAGTTTTATATCCTTAAGGCCAATAATTTCAACCGTTGGTCGCAGGTGCCTATCGAACAATGGATGTATTTTCTGTCGACCAGCAAAATACCGGAGGATGCCACAGCGCCGGGGTTGCAGGAGGCGCGCGAGAAACTCCGGGTTGCCTCACTGAGCTATGCGGAGCGCGAGGCCTATTATCAGCATCTTGACAACATTGTCAGTGCAGTCAGTGTGATGCAGACAGCACGCGACGAGGGCTACTATAACGGCTATGAGTCCGGTGTCAAGGAAGGTATCAAACAAGGTAAAGAGGAGGGATTCGAAATCGGAGATATGAAGAGACTCCGCGACACTGTATCCAAACTCCGCTCCAAAGGATATGATGACGGGGCTATTGCCAATCTCCTCGATGAAGCACTGGATCTTATTGCAGGTATAAAGTAAGATTCAGGCCCACAAGAAATGTTAACAACGGGGGTCATATTTCTTACGATATAGGCCTAAGAAAATCTAAGGAGACCGATACAACGTTTTGTTACGTCGGCCTCCTTAGATTATTTGTATACTGCTTGGAAAGTACGGTCAGATAATAACCTTCACGGCATGACGGTCATCGATGGTGATGATATGGGCACCGCGACGTAAAACGATCTTTACTGTATCTGCTTTCGCTTGTATAGAGTCAATTAGAGCACCGTTTATGGCGTAGAGTTTAATCTGTTCACCGCCGATAAGTCCGGTTATCAGGGCTTGTCCTCCCGTGACCTCTATGCTATACGAACTTCCATCAATTGCAGACACTCCCGTAGTGGCATCTACAATCTGAACCTCGGGATCGTATGCATAGCTGACGTGAAGTGACGAAGCCTTTTCAAGGGGTGGGAGTATGAAACGACACTCTGTCTCCTCGGGTTGGAGTTCGTCGTTATCAAGCATCACGCGATCAATAGACCAACCGTCAGCGGGAGTAAGATGAATCTCGATCGGTTTCGCTTTTGCCACATGGGCTATGACTATACCGTGGCCGGCAATGTCAGCAGTCAGTTTTACGTGGTCGGGATCTTCCGGCTCGACAGGATCGGGTTCTATCGGCTCAATAGGCTTGTTTGGAGCGATATACTCAAAATCCAGCCAATGATCCCAAATGCTGGGACGAGCCTGTGTGAGAATAAGACCGGGAGATATCGGGAGACAATACCAGCCACTTTCGGTAAGGGGATGACTCTTAAAGGGAATAATTAGTATTACGCAGTCATCTGATTCCCATATACATTGTATGGGGTCGGATTCAATAGTAGAATAATTCTCCCAATCATTGTCATGATACTCCAGGGTAAGTGTTTCACCTTCCGGCACTTTCATCCTTTCCGGCGTCTTGAAATTGTAATAGAATAGATCTGTATACTTAATTCTAATTTCGTCTAAGGGAGTTCCATTACTTCGATCAATTATATCAGCTGCTGACGGGTATGACTCAAATCCTGCATCACTATACATATCTATGTGACAGTAATCGAGACGATATTCGAAGGTTTGTTCCTTATTTGTTGTCATCGTTTCCTCATCGTAGAATAATCCGGAGGGAATGGTAATTGTAACGTCTCCATAAGCTTCCCATTCGGGGGGAGTATTATCTTTAAAAGTATATGTAAGGGAAAACTTTCCGTCTGCGCCTATCGTTGTTTCCCAATCATATACCTTATCATAAATCCAATAAGGAGGCACTCCTATGTTGTCAGTTCCATCGGGACGTTTTACAGTTAGGGAAATTTTGGGGGCTTTATTTGCATCAACACGAATACGTTTCGGAGTGTGAATGGTTCCCCTAAAATCTTTAATTTCCTTTTTGAGATCCCATGTGATACTTAAATCACCCTTATTTTCGTAATTCAAACTGCTCCCTTCTGTGGGTGATATGGATGTAATATCAAAGAGAGGAGTCAGTTCGTCACGGTCAGGTTTAGTGAAATGTTCCCGATCTAAACTTAGGAAACTATAATGAACGTATGTGTCTTCGTTGAAAGTTCTGCCATCCTCGCTGACTAATGTTCCCTCAGGTATAAGGATAGAGTAGTTCCATTTGGACATAGTCATGTGTGGATTTACTCCTATACCAATTAGATCACGTTCTTCCCACGTCAATGGACCGGCAGTATTGAATGATACGTTTCCTACCGCAAACTCATTGCGGTAGACGGTGCCGACTGCATTCGGATTCAGATGAAAAGACTCTCCATGTGTATCCCAGTAGGTGCAGAAGCCGTCAACTGAGGTGATAAGCCAATCACTCCAATCGGGTCCGTAAGGATCAGGACTACAGTGTTCCAGTGTCGGAGGAATTGCGAGGGCCGACAGCGCTCCGATAATAGCCGTGGCCATGAATGAAAGTAGTTTTTTCATTTTCTATAATGCCGCGGTCATCCCCTCGTTGGCGTTAGGTTAGATATGAGAAAAGCGTAGGAATCTGTATCTGTTACCGTCCTACTGCTTGAGGCGTCTCGCATTGCCTAACCAAAGTCGGACGGCAACGCAGAAGCCCACGCTTGTATATGCAATCACTGCGTTCGGTTCAGTCTCTCGCGAGATTGCACACCGAAGGCATTATAATTACATACTCCACGGGCATCTACCGTTGCTCAATCCTTGACTTTGGTTTAGAAAGTTTGCGAGAC
>CAMWHX010000001.1 GCA_947174155.1 uncultured Porphyromonadaceae bacterium | reverse complement strand
GACACCATGGAAAACGAAAAATGCATCTTCGCCCCCGGCGACTTCAAGAATGAGCAGAGTGTGCGCTGGTGTCCCGGCTGCGGTGACCACGCCATCCTCAACGTGCTTCACAAGGCTATGTCGGCCCTCGGCGTAGCACCCCACAATACTGTCGTGGTCAGTGGTATCGGCTGCAGCTCCCGTCTGCCCTACTACATGAACACCTACGGCATGCACACTATCCACGGCCGTGCAGCTGCCATCGCCACCGGCGTGAAGACAGCCCGTCCCGACCTGACCGTATGGCAGGTATCAGGTGACGGCGACGGTCTGGCGATCGGCGGCAACCACTTCATCCATGCCGTGCGCCGCAATGTGGATATCAATATCCTCCTCTTCAACAACAAGATCTACGGTCTGACCAAGGGTCAGTACAGCCCGACATCCGACCGCGGTGCCGTCACCAAGTCCAGCCCCTACGGCACCACCGAGGATCCCTTCATCCCCGCCGAGCTCTGCTTCGGTGCCCGCGGCAACTTCTTCGCGCGCAGCTTTGACGTGGCGCTCGACACCACTCGCGAAGTGATGATCGCCGCTGCCCGTCATAAGGGAGCCAGCGTCGTGGAGATACTCCAGAACTGCGTAATCTTCAACAACGGCGTGCATTCCTACATGACCGATAAGGAGGAGCGCGAGAACCACACCATCCATCTGCGTCACGGCGAGAAGATGCTCTTCGGCAAGGACCTCAGCCGCGGCCTGGTGCAGGATGGGTTCGGACTCAAGGCAGTCACCGTCGGAGAGGATGGCTACACGCTTGACGACGTGCTCGTGCATGACGCCCACAACCCCGTCAACTTCCTCCAGCAGCAGCTCGCCATGATGGACGGCCATGACCTCCCCCTGGCCATCGGTGTCATCCGTGACGTCGACGCTCCCACCTATGAGGCGGAAGTGGAGGCTCAGGTCGCAGACGTGCGTGCCCGCAAGAACTTCACCGACCTGCGCGACATGATTATGCACACCTCCGAGACCTGGGAGGTGAAGTGAGACCCTGACAGAGTCAGCCGGATGGAGTCGAGAGTGCGCCCGAGACATCATCCGAAGGTGTGAAAACTGTCCGAATATCCCGAAAATAGGGTTGAAAACCCTCAAAATAGAGCCCGAAACTGCACAAAATGAAAATAATTGTGCAGTTTCGGGCTAAATATTTCGTCATTTGGGATTTTATGATTTACTTTGCAGTCTGAAAAACCCCCTGCGTATCGACGAGGGAGTGTCTGCAAAGGCATCAAACCGAAGCGAGACGGAGGAGAGGGGTTTCAGGAAAACCCGAATAAGGTAACAATCAATATTAACACAAAAACCGACAACACAATGTCTGACATCGCAAACAAGGTCAAGGAAATCATCGTTGACAAGCTGACTGTAGAGCCCACCGAAGTAACTCCCGAAGCAAGCTTCAGCACCGATCTGGGCGCAGATTCTCTGGACACCGTAGAGCTCATCATGGAGTTCGAGAAGGAGTTCGGCCTCACCATCCCCGACGAGGACGCAGAGAAGATCGCCACTGTGGGCGACGCTATCGCATACATCGAGGAGCACCAGGCTTAATCGCGTCACTGCTCGGGCACAACAAATCATATCCGCCATGGAATTGAAAAGAGTTGTAGTAACGGGTCTCGGAGCCCTGACCCCTATCGGCAATGATGTCGAGACGGCGTGGGAAAACGCCAAGAATGGCGTCAGCGGCGCAGGTCCCATCACACACTTCGACGCCGAGAAGTTCAAGACTCAGTTCGCGTGCGAGATCAAGGATTGGGACCCGTCGAAGAAATTCGACCGTCGCAAGGCCCGCACCCTTGACCTCTATGCCATGTACGCCCTTGAGGCAGCCGATCAGGCTATCGAGGACGCCGGTCTTGAGGGTGAAGGTGTCGACAAGAACCGTGTCGGCGTGATTTTCGCTGCAGGTATCGGTGGTCTCCACACCTTCGAGGAGGAAGCCGGCTACTACGCACAGCATGCCGAACAGGGACCGAAATACAATCCCTTCTTCATCCCCAAGATGATCGCCGACATCGCTGCCGGCCACATCTCGATCGACCACGGATTCCGCGGTCCCAACTTCGCTACCGTGTCGGCCTGCGCATCCTCCAACAATGCGCTTATCGATGCCTTCAACTACATCCGTCTAGGCCAGGCCGACGCGATTGTGACCGGAGGCGCCGAAGCTGCCGTGTATCCCGCCGGCGTGGGAGGCTTCAACAGTATGAAGGCTCTCTCGACCCGCAACGACGACCCGAAGGGCGCATCACGCCCCTTCAGCGGTTCGCGCGACGGGTTTGTCATCGGTGAGGGAGCCGCCGCCCTGGTGCTCGAGGAACTCGAGCACGCCAAGGCTCGCGGAGCGAAGATATATGCCGAGGTGGCAGGTGGCGGCATGAGCGCCGATGCATATCACATCACCGCCACACACCCCGAGGGTCTCGGAGCGCGTCTGGTGATGGAGAATGCGCTACGCGACGCCGGTATGAAGCCTGAGGATATCGACTACATCAATATGCACGGCACCTCCACCCCCGTGGGCGACCGCGGCGAGGCCAAGGCCATCACCGAGGTCTTCGGTGACCATGCATATAAGCTCAACCTGAGCTCCACGAAGTCGATGACCGGCCACCTTCTTGGTGCGGCCGGAGCCCTTGAGGCCCTCTTCAGCATCAAGGCCATGAACGACGGTATCGTTCCCCCGACCATCAACCATGAGGAGGGAGACGAGGATCCGGAGATTGACTACAATCTGAACTTCACCTTCAACAAGGCTCAGAAGCGCGATATCCGCGCTGCGCTCTCCAATACCTTCGGTTTTGGTGGCCATAACGCCTCGATCATCTTCAAGAAGTACGAAGAGTAACCCCTGAGGCCTATCGGCCCTCAGAACGCATTAAAGACGGCCCGTGGCGACATTCGTCACGGGCCGTACTTTTAATGAGAAAATTTGGCGGAGTGCCGATGATTGATTAATTTTGTGAGACTATACAACTAAACTAACTGAAGTATGAAGAAATTCTACGTTTCCCTCCTTGCCGCGGGACTGGTGGCATGCACTGCCGCCGATGCTCTCGCTACACCGCAAGGTATCGTGACAGTCGCCGACACCGGAGATCAGTGGCCTGACCAAAAGCCTTACGGTCCCAATCTCACCATGACCTTCGTGGTCACCGATAATGGTACGAAGGCTATGACCGAGGGCAAGATTGTTTGCCCTGTCAGTATGATGAGCGACTATATGACCGGTGCGCCGGAGCGTCCTATTCAGGGTAAGATTGAAAAGGTCTATGTAGTTAAGAGCTGCTCTGCCCTTGGAAAGAGTGACGTGCCCGTGGCAGAATGGACCGAATTGAACCCCGGTCAGGAGCTTAGCTTTACTGACCATGAGATTGAGGTCGGATACGACTGGAACTATACAGCATTTGCCGTAGTGAACGGCAATACTTCCGAAAACTGGTATGGAACCCACGGAGTCTTCACCGGCTTCCGTCCGGCATCCCCGGAGTCTGTCAAGGGAACCGGTTCGGAGGGTCACGGACCGGTCACCGTGTCCATGGTCATCCCCGACCGTACCAGGGATGACCTGAGCGCCGGTATGGTCTATAAGCCCGGACGTGTATATGTGACGCGCTCATACTGTCCCGAGGGGGAGTGGATGTATACCGACCCCGTAGAAGTTTGGTCGCAGGAGAATCCTGAGACCGGTGTCGAGATCAGTTTCGTCGATACCAACAACGGAGAGGAGATGCAGCCCGGAAAGTATACATATGACTGCTATGTGGCGTGGCTCTGGGGTGCAAGTTTCCCTGAATCTGTCAATGTAGGTCTCTTCGAGGATGCGCCCGGTGTGCCTCAGAATGTCACAGCTTCTCCTATCGAAGAGGGTGTGCTTATCAGCTGGACCGAGCCGGTAGAGGGATCCAACGGGGGCTGGCTTAATCCGGCAGGATTGAAGTATGACGTATACCGCTACGTCAACTATGCGAAGGGTGAGCTGGTTGCCTCCGATGTTGAGGGACTGAGCGCAGTGGATGATCTGCACGGTATCGACAAGCAGATGCTCATGCAGTATCAGGTCATCGCCAAGAATGAAAAGGGGGAGAGCAATAGCTGGAGCGGCATCTGCGAAGGGATCGTAGTCGGCCCCGCAGCTTCGCTTCCATTTGTGGAGACCTTCCCCGTTGTGAGCTACAGCGTGCAGACCGATAATATCTGGGAGAGACAGATATACTTCGGTGAAGCCAATTGGTATACCGGTACTAAGGCATATTATACAGGTAAGGATGGCAGCAATGCTACTGTTGAACCTTCCGGGGAGGGTCATGGTATGGTTATCACAGGGTTTGCGCAATATTATCCTGAGGGTATATCAAGCTATATGTCGGGAGATATCGACTTCACGGAGTTTGAGCAGGGTACGCTGACCTTCAGTTACTACACTCATCCTCTCGGCTCGGTAGATCTCGCCGCCGACATCGTGCGCTACGATGATTTCGATCCTCAGCAGAGCGGTGTGCAGCCCCTCGAAGATGGAGATGCATACGAGATGGTATGGTTTGATACCTGCGAAGGTGAAGAGGGCTGGAAAGAGGTGTCGGTAGACTTTACCGGTTTCAAGGATTCCGATTCCGTCATGATCCGTTTCCGTGCTATCCAGCATGAATCCGAGTCGGGTGTATACGTGCCCGCATGTATCCAGTACGTAAAGCTTGAGGGGCGTAGCGGAGATGTAAATGTAGACACAGTAGCTGCAGAGATTTCCTCAGTAGAGTATTACAACCTGCAGGGCGTACGTGTAGCCACTCCCGCAAAGGGTGAAGTCAGCATCCGCCGCACAGTGCTTTCCGACGGCTCGACCCGTACCTCCAAAGTCTTTGTGAAGTAAGGACTGAGCATCCAACATTAGTACAAAAGAGAGAAGAGTCATATGCGACGTCGCATATGACTCTTCTCTCTTTTACCGGGACATTTGGGAGATAAGGAGCTGATTATTTGGTGGGATGGAAATTTTGGGTTACTTTTGCAGGTGCGCGGTGGCCGATTGGTGGCTCCGGGCCTCGTTTCCGTTATGACTGATAGAGTAAAGGTGCCCTTGGTGGCACGCCGATACATAGTGCCGTTTGTGCTGATATCCTCACTTTTCTTTACGTGGGGATTCGCCCGGTCCGTGCTGGATGTGCTCAACAAGCATCTCCAGGATTCACTGTCTATATCCGTGACAAGTTCGACTCTGGTTCAAGCCAGTACCTACGTGGCTTACGCCCTGATGGCTTTCCCAGCCGGACTGCTCATCACACGCATGGGTTATCGCACGGGGCTGGTGACGGGCCTGGGACTGTTTGCAGTCGGGGCCTTCCTCTTCATCCCGGGGGCGGAGATGATGTCGTTCGGGTTATTCTTAGTGGCCCTCTTCATCATCGGGTGTGGGTTGGCAATACTCGAAACCTCTGCCAATCCGTATGCGGCGGAGTTGGGTGACCCTTCGACCTCCGCGGGGCGTCTAAACCTTGCGCAATCCTTCAACGGTCTCGGGTGCATATTAGGCCCCGTCACCGTCGGAGGATATCTCTTCTCGGGTCATGCCACAATAGCATTGCCATACACGGTGATGGGTGTATTTGTGGTCTTGATGGGGCTACTCTTCTGTCGGGTGAAACTCCCCGCGCTGACCCCCGATGAATCAGTCTCACCGCAGTCTACGCGTGAGGCGGTGAAGACACTGTGGAGAGACGCGGGATTCCGGTGGGGTGTCGGAGCGCTATTCTGCTATGAGGTGGCAGAGATCGGCATTAACTCACTCTTCATCAACTATGCCGTCAGTGACGGATGGCTGACACCGACACAGGCCGCCACGGTGCTGTCGTTTGGTGCCTTAGGGCTCTTCATGCTTGCGCGAGTGGCGGGGAGTGCCATCATGAGCAGGGTATCACCTTATAAGGTGCTCAGGATATGTGGTGTGTTTGCCGCTACGGGAGCGATGATGGTGACACTCTTTGACGGAATGGAGGCACGGGCCGGGATATTCATGTGTTACGCTTTCGAGTCGATCATGTTTCCGACGATATTTGCGTTGACCATCAGCCGGAGCGGGGGGAATGCCCGTCTTGCCTCCTCCTTCATGATGATGACCCCCTTGGGGGGAGCCGTAGGGACCCTGCTGATGGGGTGGGTCTCCCAACATTGGGGGATGTCTCAAGCCTTCATAATCCCGGCCCTCGGCTACTTCGTGGTACTCCGTTATTCAATTCATAATTCATAATTCATAATTCATAATTGGGATTACCTCACGAGAAAAACGAGCTTCTCACGAATCACTAATCACTGCTCACTAATGAAATACGATATATGCTGCATAGGGCACATAACCCTCGATAAGATCGTCACTCCGCGCCACACCGTCTATATGCCCGGCGGTACGGCCTTCTACTTTGCCCACGCCATGGCCTGCTTGGAGCATAAGGGGTTTCTCCTTGTGACCGCTTTGGCAGAGACAGAGATGAAGGCGGTGGAGGATATACGGGCCCGCGGACTTGAAGTGAAGGTATTGCCGAGTCGGGCATCGGTATATTTCGAGAATATCTACGGCGAGGACCACAACAACCGTCAGCAGCGTGTATTGGCGAAGGCGGATCCTTTCAGTGTCGAGGGTATGAATGGGGTAGAGGGGTGTATATACCATTTGGGTACGCTCTTGGCTGATGATTTCTCACCGGAGGTTATACGTATGCTGGCACGTAAGGGGAGAGTTTCAGTCGACGCTCAGGGATTCCTGCGCGAGGTGCGTGGAGAGAGGGTCTACGCGTGTGACTGGTGCGACAAACTCACCCTGCTCCCCTGCATTGAGATCCTGAAAGCCAATGAGCACGAGATGGTCTCGCTGACCGGCTTTGCAGATCCCTATGAAGCCGCCCGGCAGTTGGCTGAATGGGGTGTCACGGAGGTGGTGCTGACACTTGGCGACCGCGGGTCTCTCATACTGCGCGGAGGGGAGTATCATGTGATTCCGGCCTATCCGGTGAGTGAGGTGGTGGATACGACAGGGTGTGGCGACACCTATATGGCCGGATACCTGTATCAGAGGGCCAAGGGGGCGGATGTGGAGTATGCCGGGCGGTTCGCAGCCGCCATGTGTAGCCTCAAGCTGGCTCATTCCGGCCCCTTCGACGAGGATGAGGAGGCGGTCCTGAGGCTGATGAATGCAGAGAAGTTTCCTCCCGCCCGCAGTGAGTAGCAATCCCGAATCTTAATACTTCCCAATCTGATAATCTGTCATGAAAAACTGCATACTTCTCCTGATTGCATTGTTGGCCGCAGCTTGTGGTAACGGTCATAAGGGTGCGGATCCCTCCCTGGAGCGACTCTACACTAAGTTGGATGCGGATATAGATGCGTCCGGAGACTTTGAGAAAGTCAAGGATGAGAGGATCGCGGGCCTGAAGCGGGAGTATGCGCAGAGCGTCGATGAGAACCGACGGACAGAGATTCTCAATAAACTGATAGAGGAGTTTAACGCCTATAATGCCGACTCCACACTTTATTATATCGGCCTCAATCTCCGACGTCCGGCGATCAGGAGGATTCCCGGGGAGTACACCCGTATGATGATAAAGAGGGGAGAGGTCTATGCCCATGCCGGACTTTTTTCAGATGCCCTGGCCACCATGCAGTCTATCCCGCGGGATTCGCTTGATGACTCTCTGCTGGAGGAGTATTACTCCACATATTGCGCTACCTATCAGTATCTGAGCGAGTACACAAGCGAGCATGAGACCGATATGATCTACATCATGAAGCGAAGCGAGTATACGGATTCCCTCAACAAGGTCGTAAAGCCGGGCACCTTCAACTATCTGGTATACGTGATGTCGGACAAGGCGCGCAAGGGGGACACCGAGGAGGCCATAAAGGGGTTGTCGGAATATATCGACAGATACAAGCCGGGTACGCGGGAGTACTCGATACTTGCCTCCACGCTCGCCTATATCTATAAGACGGCGGGGTATGAGGATGATTACAAGAGATACCTCGTGCTGAGTGCGATATCCGATGTGCGGGCGGCCGTAAAGGAGAATATGTCATTCCGGGCGTTGGCGACGGTCATGTTTGAGGATGACGACATAGAGCGTGCCAACCGCTATTTGAAGAAGAGTATAGCGGATGCCAATTTCTACTCCGCGTTGCTGCGCAACGCCCAGTCGAGCAAGATGATCCCCGTCATTGATGAGGCTTACTCCACATCTCAGAAGCGGCTTAACTCGCGACTGCGCATGATGGTGTGGCTGGCGGGGTTGCTGTCGGTCGTGCTGGTCATCACAATCCTGTTTATACTCAAGCAGTATCGGAGCCTGCGGATCGCCAGAGACAAGCTCAGTGATGCCAACGGGACGCTGAGTGACCTTTACAGTAAGCTGAAAAGCAGTAACGACGAGCTGGAGAGCATGAATCGCGAGCTTCGGGAGTATAATCGCACCAAGGAGGAGTATGCAGGTCTCTTCATGGGATACTGCTCGACTGCCATATCCACCCTGCAGCATTATCAGCTGTCACTTCGCAAGATAGCCGTGCAGGGGGGCAACAAGACCGCACTTCTGAAGAAATTGGAGTCTACCGAGGCCGCAGATCAGTTGCTTAAAGACTTCTATATGAAATTTGATGAGGCCATACTCAACATATATCCCGATTTCATCACCCGGTTCAATCAGCTTCTATATCCGGACCGGCAGATAACTCTTCGTCCCGGTGAATTGCTGAATACCGAGCTCAGAATATTTGCGCTTATAAGGATGGGTATTGATGACAGCAACGAGATCGCGCAGTTTCTCAGATGCTCCCTATCGACGGTCTACACCTACCGCTCTAAGATGAAAAAGCGCGCCGTGGATCCCGACAACTTCGAGCGGGAGGTCCGCAATATCGGTTAAGCGAAGAGGAAGAATTGCACGATAATTGCGATCAGGGGCTTTAAAAACAACATTGATTTTTATAGGTGTATATATGGAGTAAGTGGCTAATTCTCAATACTATGACTTTTTGAGGGAGTTAGATTTCAGTTAGATGCTATTGGAAGGTTATGAAATGTTAACGTACTTTGCGCCCGTAAAGACTACGCGTTAACCCGATCATAACTTCTAATACTAACTCATAATGCGAAAAAACCTAAGTACGCGACGAGTCCTTGCCTTCATAGTAATATGGGCTATGGCTCTGATGGCTGTCCCGACATTGTCGGCACAGTCGTTGACCGTCACCGGTAAGGTCACCGATCCCACAGGGGATGAACTGATCGGTGTCAGTGTATCGGTCAAGGGAGATCAGAAACACAATGCAGTGACCGATATAGATGGTGTCTACCGTCTCGGTGACGTAGCCTCCAACGGTACGCTGATTTTCAGCTATACCGGTTTCCAGGCCGTTGAGGTGCCTGTCAAGGGACGGACCAATATCGACGTCACCATGAGTGAGGATGCCGAGCTCCTCGGTGAGGTCGTGGTCGTCGGCTACGGATCATTGAGCCGCAAGGAGGTATCCAGCTCCATCGTCCAGGTGAACCGCGACGACTTCCAGAAGGGTGCGATGAACAGCCCTATGGAGATGCTGACAGGTAAGGTGGCCGGTCTGAACGTATCGAGCACCGCTGCTGCCAACCCCAATGGCGGAGCTGCCCTGCAGATACGTGGAGCTACATCCCTGAGCGCCGGCAATGGTCCTCTGATCGTGATCGACGGCGTGGCCGGCGGTGATATCCGCACCTTAGCTCCTCAGGATATCGAATCGATGTCGGTACTTAAGGATGCCGCCTCGGCTGCAATATATGGTACGCGCGGTGCCAACGGTGTGATCCTGATCACCACCAAGAAGGGTACCGGCGAGGCAGGCCCCGCCGTGGTCACCTATGACTCATATGCCGCCCTCTCCTTCGCCAAGGATAAGCCGGAGGTCCTCACTCCCTATGAATGGCGTCTGGCACGCAGAGGCAATGACTACGGAGCAAGCACATATTGGTATGACCTCATCACCCGCAAGACTTCATATGACACCAACCAGTATGTGGGTATCGACGGCTCCCTCTCCAAGGGTGGATTCTACACCGCCTCGCTCAACTGGAAGAAGGCCAACGGTCTTGACATCGTCAGCGGTCGCGAGGAGTTTGGCGGACGCGCGGCCATGGCTGTCAATACACTTGACAATCACCTGCGTATCAGCACATCTCTGAATGCAAGAAGAGTCAATGAGAAGTGGGGTGACGACGGAATGTTTGACACCGCACTGGGCATGAACCCCACCATTCCGGTCTTCAACGAGGACGGCAGCTACTATCAGCCGACCTCACCGACTGATATCAGAAACCCGGTGCAGAACCTCAAGGTCAACACCTCGCAGGGTAAGCGCACCTATATCCTCGGCACCGCCGATGTCAAATACGACATCTGGAACAACGAGTACAACACCGTCAGCACCACACTCTCCTATTCATACAACTACAATGACCTGAAGAGTGACTATTACACTCCCACGACATCGGGTGAGTCCTACTGGGGCGGTTACGCCGGACGTGCCTCGCAGCACTATCAGAAGTGGTGGACCAACCGTCTGGAGTGGATCTTCAACTATGGATTCCGCAATGACGACCACGACGTGAAGGTCGTAGGGGGATATTCATGGGAGCGTTCCGACTGGGAGCAGATGTTCATGCAGAATAACAACTTCACCTTCAACAATCCCCTCTGGAACGGCATCGGATCCGGAACGTGGCTCGGCGACGGCAAGGCCGTGATGTATGGCGGCAGAAGCCAGTCCACACTGGTAGGCTTCTTCGGGCGCGTCAACTATGCCTGGAGGGGTATGCTCATAGCCTCGGCCTCTCTGCGCCACGAGGGTTCGACCAAGTTCGGTGCCGATAAGAAGTGGGGTTCCTTCCCCGCCGTCTCCGTAGCATGGGAGATGACCAAGGCCCCCTTCCTCTCCGACTACGTGCAGACGGTGCAGAGTCTGAAGCCCCGTGTGTCATACGGTATGACCGGCCGAAGCGACTTTGACGCCTACGTATCCCTCGCGACTTATTCACCCTCCGGCACATATCTGATGAACGGTGAGTGGATCACCGGCTACCGTCCCTCCAACAATGCCAATCCCAACCTCGGATGGGAGAAGCTCTCCAGCATGAACTTCGGTGTGGACTTCGCTCTCTTCAACCGGCTCACCGGTTCGATCGAGTATTTCGACCGTCGTTCGCAGGACCTGCTCTACAACTACACCGCTCCCCAGCCTCCGTATGTGTATCCCAATATCCTCGTCAACGTCGGCACGACCAGAAACACCGGTGTCGAGCTTTCGCTTGATGCAGACGTAATTGTCGGTACCCCTGTCACCTGGACCTCCGGTGTCAAATATTCCTACGGCACCACGAAGCTCACCAAGCTCTCCAACTCCATCTATCAGGCCTCCTATCTCGACCTCTATCAGAAGCCCGGTGTGGGCACGAGCGAATACTTCTTCCGTGTCGAAGAGGGTGGACGTATCGGTCAGTTCTGGGGATACGAGTATGCCGGTGTCGATGAGAACCACAATATGCTGGTCTACACCGCCGACGGCGAGAAGGTGACAGCTGCATCCGCCAATCCCGCCGACAAGAGATATATCGGCGACGGTGCTCCCAAGCACTTCCTGACCTGGACCAACACCCTGAAGTGGAAGAACTTCGACCTGAGCGTGATGTTTAACGGTGCATTCGGCTTCCAGATCTTCAACATGCGTAAATACGGCATGGGCCTGCGCGGAAGCGGCAGCGACAACGTGTTGCGCAGCACCTATCTCAAGGATCGCGATGTCTGGTCGGGCGGTGGTGTCATCTCCTCCTACTTCCTGGAGCGCGGAGACTATTTCAAACTCGAGAACGTGACGCTCGGTTACACCGTACCGATCAAGAACCGTCGTCTTCTCGACACTCTCCGTGTCTATCTGACAGCGAAGAACCTCTTCACCCTCACCGGATATTCCGGCACTGATCCCTCGGCCGTGACATCGACCGGCATCACTCCCGGTATCGACGTGACATCGGCCTATCCCGCAGCCACTCAGCTGACTCTGGGCGTGACTGTCAAATTTAAGTAACCTAACACACATTCAGACAAAGATGAAACTATATAATCGTTTGGCCGGACTGCTCTGCGGAGTTGCCATGACCCTCGGGGCGGTGTCGTGTACCGACCTTGATGAGGTGACATTCGACCGCATAGACGCATCCACATACTATCAGAATGAGAGCAGTGTGGCAGGTGCCGTAGCCTCCATATATGCAAGTGCCCAGAGCAGCTTCCTGGAATACTTCTGGTATCTCAACGAGTTTCCCGCAGACCAGATAACCTGGCGCAGCTGGAACGGGGGTGCCTGGGGTTATGACGAAGCCGCCAAGTTCGTACTCTCCACCCAGACGTGGAACTCCGAGTCCGTGATCGTGCGTCAGGCCTGGGAGCATGCCTGGGAGACTATCGGACTCTGCAACACCCTCATCCATGATCTGGAGAATCTCGATCCCGGATCGATCGGCATGACACAGGATCAGCTCAAGTCCTATATCGCCGAGGTGCGCACAATGCGTGCATGGGCATACTACAACAACTATGAGCTCTGGGGTGGCGCCCTGCCTCTCAACGTCTCTGTGGGTGGCGACATACCCGGCTCCGCCGACCGTGACTTCGACAAGGGGTGTAAGGTCGTCTGGCAGTTCATAGCCGACGAGCTTGACGGATGTGTGGATGATCTGACTGCCGAAGATGGATCCAACGGCACCCGTACCCGTATGAATCAGGGCATCAACCGTATGCTCAAGATGCGTCTGCTGCTCAACTCGCAGCTCTTCACCGGAGAGGACCGCTATACGGAGTGCGCCACTCTCTGCGAGGAACTCATAGCCGGTAAATACGGCACATATAATCTGGCGGCTGACTACCGCGACATCTACAGCATCAAGAATGAAGCCTGTCCCGAGGTGGTGTTTGCCTTCGCCATGGAGGCAGGGCGTGTAACCAACAATAACCGCAACACCCCCTTCCTCCCCTACAACTACGACGAGATGTTTGACTTCTCCTGTGACCAGGGTGGTTGGAATTGTGTCTGCCTGGTGCCGTCGAAGGATAATACGGGTACGCTCGTACCCAATGCCGGCAGCGAGGGTGCCAAGAGCTTCCTCTTCAACTACGGTGACAAGCTGGGTGCTCCGTTTGATCGTATGAACGAGAAGGATATCCGCCGTCAGCCCTTCCACTGCGATGCCGCCGGCAACTGGCAGGGAATCTTCGCCATGGGAGCCCAGATCAATTATCAGACAGGCGAGCCGGTGCTGGCTGACGCCGACCTTCAGGACAAGCCTCTGATTTATGTGGACCAGGTGGGCACGTTCCTCAATCTCGGCCGTCACCTGGAGCCCGTGATGAGCCCGCGCTGGGGGCAGACCAATTCCGGTTTCCGCGTGTTGCGCTATCCTGTCTATCCCTCCTCTACGGGTCTTGACTGGCGCGATGCCGACCAGGTAGAGTTCCGTTTCGCCGAGGTCTACTATACTCTGGCCGAGTGCCGTCTCCGCGCCGGTGACAGCAATGGCGCCAAGCAGCTTGTGAATGATGTCCGTCAGCGCTACTACAATCCCTCAGATGTCTCTGTCATCGAGACTCCGGGTCCCGGTTTCAGCGCCTTTGATGCCGACTGGATGCTCAGCGAGTGGGGTCTTGAATTCCTCAACGAGGGTCGCCGTCGCCGCACAGACTTGCGCCGCTTCGACAAGTTCACCCAGGGACAGTGGTGGTTCTTCGGGCGCGCCACGGAGACAGACCGTGCCCTCCCCGCGAAGCGTGACCGCCGCTACGAGTGGTATCCTCTGCCTCAGGTAGCCCTGATGGTCAATCCGGGTCTTGTACAGAATCCAAACTATTAAATAATTCATAATTCATAATTCATAATTTTCAGGGACCTGTAATTTTTGAAATGCGTGATTGGTGATTATGATGAATTAAGATTAAAAACACTTAGCAATGAAGAGACTGAATATATTGAATCTCCTGGCACTCCTGCTCGTGGTCTTCACGGCAGGGTGTTCCAAGGATGAGATCATATTTGACAGCGAACTCCCGCGCTTTGAGCTCAGACCCGGTTATCAGCTCCTTGAAGTGATCGTGCCGCAGGGGACACTCGCCTCCGACAAGATCTATATCACCGGAGAGTTCAACGGAGGTATGGAGGCTGTCGGAAATCCGCTCTGGGAGCTCCAGAAAGCCCCCGATACCGATGTGAAGTGGGGCATCTACCTGAATCCGAAGGATTTCGTGGAGGGTAAGACCCTCGCCGACGGATATACGTTCTACTGTGTGGAGCAGGGTGAGGAACGCTCTCTCGACAATAATCCGGTCATCCACAGGGAGGCCCCTGAGGTCGGCGGTCGTCTCAACGTGATGGTCTACCGCTGGGCCGACTACTTCAACAAGCCCGCCAATCCCGATGAAATCGTACATGACGGATATGTGATCTACGTCCTGGATAATTCCGGATATGAGGAGCTGGCCATGTATGCATGGGGGGATGCCGAGGCGTTCGGCGGATGGCCCGGTATCAGACCTACCGGTAAGATAGAGAAGGATGGCGTGACCTATAAGTATTTCGATACGGGAGCCTCCAACGAAGGTCTCAATCTCAACCTGATCTTCAACAACAACGGTGACGGCAAGCAGCTACCCGACTATAATGTGACCCTCAATCAGGACTTCTGGCTGGAGCTCACCCCCGACAGCGTCAATGAGTTTGACCCCTCGAATGTAGTCAACCACGACGGATACACAATCTATGTGGTCAACAACTCCGGATGGGAGGATCTGTACCTCTACATGTGGGGCACTGTCAATGACCTCAACGGCGCATGGCCCGGAATGGCCCCGACCGGTACACAGGTCATCAACGGCACTACATATACCTATTTCGACCTGGGTGCGGCCAACTGTGACGCCGGGCTCGAAGAGCACGTGATCCTCAATAACGGCAACGGCAAGCAGATAGATGATGTGGTGGTCTTCAACCTTGACCGTGACGTCTACATCGAGCTGACTTCCAACAAGGCCGTGGAGATAGATCCGGAGACCTACGTCCCGAGCACTACTCCCGTGGAGCCTGACCCTGTGCCTGATCCGGTGGAAGAGGAGGAGCATTGCCTCTATATACTCAACAATACGGGCTGGGATGCCTTCTATGTCTATGCCTGGGGCGACAAGGAGCTCTTCGGCGGATGGCCGGGTGCAACCTCTACCGAGATTGTTGAGGTAGATGGCGAGAAATATCTCTCCTTCCCCTTCAAGGGTAGCGGTCAGACCGAGAATCTGATATTCAATAATAATGACGGCACTCAGTATGACGCCGCCGTCATAACCCTCGATAAGAACTATTTCATCATAGCAAA
Source organism: uncultured Porphyromonadaceae bacterium (assembly GCA_947174155.1). The sequence goes on along the minus strand of CAMWHX010000001.1, from coordinate 19,458 downwards.
TCCGACCGGAGCGGAAATAAAGTGAAATAATGAATAAGACAACAGCATTTATCGCATCGGTCGCAACTCTGCTTGCCTCCTCCTGCACCTCATATGAGATCGATATGCCCGAGAATCCGACACCGCCGGAAATCGGGAGGGAGGTATCGACCAATGTCATCTATCAGGCCAATCCCCGTTTTTTCGGCGACAATGACTGTCTGAAGGGTCTCACCGCTCAGCTCTCCCGAATTGCCGGGATGGACTGCGACATACTGTGGGTGATGCCGGTATATGAGCCCGGAAGCCTCAACAGTATAGGTTCCCCCTACTGTATCCGTGACTTCGAGGCTGTCAACCCCCGCTACGGCACCATGGCCGACCTGAAGACTCTCGTCGAGAGCGCCCACTCCAAGGGTATGAAGGTCATCTTCGACTGGGTGGCCAATCATACCGCCTGGGACTGCTCCTGGATTACCGAGCATCCCGACTGGTACGTCAGGAATGAAGCCGGAGAAATTATCTCCCCCTCAGGATGGTCTGACGTGGCCCAGCTCAATTATGCTGTCCCGGCGATGAGGGAGGCGATGAAGGAGGCCATGCTCTTCTGGGTGAAGCAGCTCTCCATCGACGGCTACAGATGTGATTATGCCGATGGGGTCCCCCATGACTTCTGGGCTGATGTGATCACCGATATGCGTGCCCTCGATCAGGATCTGATCATGCTGGCAGAGAGCAGCAATCCGGCCTTCTACGCCGATGGCTTCGATATGATATATGACTGGAGCTGCGCCCCGACTCTATCCTCTGTCTTCACCGGAGGCAAGCCTGTCGAGGCCATCACTGAGGCCAAGGATGCCCTGGCCAAGGTGCCTGACGGAAAGTCGATACTACGTTATGTCTTCAATCATGACGTGGCTGCCGAGAATAACGTCGCCACCATGTACGGCTCCCCCAAGGGTGTACCGGCCGCCTATGTGCTGGCCTCGATGCTCAACGGCACACCGATGATCTACTCCTCGATGGATGTCGAGGGACTGTCGGGGAAACTCTCCTTCTTCAACTATATGTCGCTTGACTTCTCCGCTGCGCTCTCCGATGAGTATAAGGCTATCAACGGAGCTTTCCGTGCCTCGGCTGAGGTGCGCCGCGGTCAGCTCTACGATTTCTCCAACTCCTCGGTGGTCTGCTTCACCCGTGCCATACCGTGCCATTGGCTGATGGTGGCTGTCAACACCACAGCGAGCGAGAAGAGCATCAAGACTCCGATCACCCTGGCCGGCTCGACCATGACGGACCTGCTGACCGGTGATGAGACGGTAGTCCCCGTGCAGCTTACCCTTGCACCCTATGGGTATACCATACTGATGAACTGAGTATCCTGATTGTACTTATGGTAAAGAAGATTTTATTGGCTGTTTCGGTAATACTCACGGGCGTCATGCAGATGGCGGCCGTGAGTATTACCTCCCCCGACGGGGACCTGCTCCTGAAGGTGGATGTCAATTCGCAGGGGACCCCCGTCTACTCCCTGGATTACAAGGGTAAACCGGTGATAACGGATAGTCGTCTCGGACTCAGGTCGGAGCAAACTTCATTTATGGAGGGTTTCCATATCACAGGGACCGATACCCTCACCGTAGACCGCACATGGGAGCCGGTGTGGGGTGAGTATTCCGAAGTGCGTGACCACTTCCGGGAGCTTGCCGTCAGACTCGAAGCCTCGCACCCGAAGAGGGAGATGACCGTAAGATTCCGCCTGTTTGATGACGGACTCGGTTTCCGCTATGAGTTTCCCGTGCAGGAGGGTCCCAATCACCTGACGGTGATGGAGGAGCTCACTGAGTTCAATTATCTCGGCGACCATAAACTCTACTGCATACCCGGTGACTATGACACCGACGAGTATCTCTGGTCAGAGACTACTTTCACCGACCTGCCGGAGGCATTGTCCAAGTATCCCCGGCATACGGAGGCACAACGTGTCGATGGAGTTACCATTCAGACCCCAATGCTTCTCAAGACCGGTGACGGGATCTATGTGAATATGCATGAGGCCGCCCTCGACGGGTTTCCCGCGATACTTCTTGATGTGGAGCCCGCCGACTACTCCATGAAGACCCATCTCGTCCCTGACAGACTCGGTGTCGGCGCGTATGTGAAACTCCCTTTCAATACACCCTGGCGCACACTGATCGTCAGCGATGACCCACGCGACATACTGGCCTCCCAGCTCGTCTATAACCTCAACGAACCCTGTAAGATCGAGGATACCTCCTGGATCAAGCCGATGAAGTTCTGCGGAGTGTGGTGGGAGATGTTTACCGGCTATGAGAAGACCTGGGCCTATTCCGACGATCCTCTGGCCAAACCCGGAGAGACCGATTACAGCACGTTGAAGCCCAACGGACGTCATCCGGCCAATACGGAGAACGTCAAGCGCTACATAGACTTTGCGGCTGCCAACGGTCTTGACGGCGTGCTCGTCGAGGGATGGAACGAAGGTTGGGAAGACTGGGGCAGCTACAACAAGAACCGTCAGTTCCTCTTCGACAAGCCCTATCCCGATTTCGATCTCCCTGCTCTTCGTGATTATGCCCGCGAGAAGGGTGTGAAGCTTATAATGCACCACGAGACGGCTGCCAACGCTGCCGATTATGCCCTACAGCTCGACAAGGCCTTTCAGTTTATGAAAGACAATAACTATGACGCTGTCAAGACGGGATATGTCGGAGCCATAATACCGCGCTCCGAACATCACACCTCGCAGTGGATGGTAGACCATGCCCGCGACGTCATAGAGCGTGCCGCCGACTATCAGATAATGGTCGACAGTCATGAGGCTCCCCGTCCTACAGGTCTGGCCCGCACATACCCCAACTGGCTTGCTCAGGAGTCTGCTCGTGGCGGTGAGTTTGAGTCGATGGGTGGCAATCCCCCCTCGCATACCTGCATACTCCCCTTCACCCGACTAAAAGGTGGACCGATGGACTATACCCCCGGGCTCTTCGAGACCCGGATGAGTTATTACGGCGAGGGGAAGGATTCTCAGGCCGGGACTACGTTGGCCCGCCAGCTGGCCCTCTACCTGACAATGCCCTCACCGATGCAGATGGTGTGTGACCTCCCGGAAAACTATGAGCGTTTTCCCGATGCGTTTCAATTTATCAAGGATGTGCCGGTAGACTGGTCTGACTCCCGCTATCTTGAGGCCGAACCCAACAGATATATCACTGTGGCCCGACTTGACAAGAATTCGGATGACTGGTATGTCGGTGCCATCACCGATGAGAATCCCCGCACTGCGACCATAGACCTGAGTTTTCTCCCGAAAGGTGGCAGATACGAGGCGACTATTTATGAGGATGCACCCGGAGCCCACTGGAAGGATAATCCACAGGCCTACCGTATCCGCACCGTCAAGGTGAAACCCGGTCAGAAGCTGAAGCAGCCCCTGGCCGCCGGCGGTGGAGCGGCAATCAGAATCCGTGAGGTCTCCAATCGCTAAGGCCTTCTGTTTTTAAGAGACCGGAATGAATCGTCTGATATCCGAATCCAACCAAACGACAAACCTGAAACAGTAAACCTTTGAAAACATAAGTTCTCATTAATCCGTGATGGCCTGCGTGTGAACGTAGGCCATCATCCTTATTTTTCAACTGATAGCAAATGTGTTAAGAATATTATCGTATTCCGATTTTTGAAACATTCTCTTGCATTTGGTCAGTAAGGACATCAATGTGCGTTTATCTTTTAGGGAGGCTATTTTTTTTCCATTCGCCTCCGTCGGAACCTCCCCACTCTCATAGTTGGCATATTGATCTGCACTTATACCAAGCAATAATGCTATCTGGGAATAGGAAAGACCGTAATTGATGCGTATGTCTTTAATCTCCTCAGGTGTGGGAATTCCATGTTTTCTGCGATACTGACTGTATAAATCATTGAACTGTTTCGTATCCTGTTCGGTTGTGGTGAACTGCTCACCGGTATCCTCACACACATAAAACTCTACCGGTACCCGATACATCTCACCCCGAAACTCTTTAACTTCGATTGTCTTTATCTCTTTGACACGTCCCCCTGTCAGCGGACTCTTCATATCTACATATCTCTCCATATCTATTTATTTTTAAAGGGATAATCTAAAGGATGTTTGGCCTCGTGAAATGAAATACATATGGTCTGGGTGCCCGGAGCACCCAAGGCAATTTTTATATACAGTTCTGTATCATCATGATCCTTACCAAATACCCACATGTCTCCAAAAGACTTTTCATCTATGACAGAATGAGAGTAATCCTCTTTTTCGATTTTCTTTATAATTTCTTCACGTGCTACCGGAGTTATTCCCAGTGCACGAAGTGCAGCTTCATTCTTGTCACGATGGAGGAAGATTATTCCCCAGATGGTAAACTTGGGCTTAAACTCACGGAGGAAAGCTTCAACTTCCTGCTCATTCTTTATTGTCAGCATGCAGTTATCTGTTTTGGATGCAAATTTACAATTAAATAACGAAAAATACAACCGTTATGGTTGAAGATCACCAAATAAATCAGTTAGCGAGGGTAAATCCTGACTGATGGATTTACTCTCGCTAACTATAAAATGGAGTAGTGATAGGGGAGATTACTCCTCCTCTTCCTTCATGTTGTGGAAGACGTTCTGGACGTCGTCGTCATCCTCAAACTTCTCGAGGAGCTTCTCGATGGCCTCGCGCTGCTCGGGGGTCACCTCCTTGTAGTCGGTGGGGATACGCTCGAACTCGGCGCTGATAATCTCCATGCCGGAATCCTCGAGGAACTTCTGAATTGCGGCAAACTGCTCGAAGGCGCCGTAGATGAGCCACTCCTCCTCCTCAGCCTCCAGTTCGGCGTCGAAGTCCATAAGCTCCAGCTCGAAATCCTCCAGAGCCTTGGCAGGGTCGGGCTTCACATGGAATACACTCTTATGGTCGAAGAGGAATGACAGGGAGCCGCTCGTGCCCAGTGAGCCACCGTGCTTGGTGAAGTAGGAACGCACGTTGGCCACGGTGCGCTGATTGTTGTCGGTGGCAGTCTCCACCACGATGGCGATGCCGTGAGGGCCGTATCCCTCATAGACGATCTCCTTGTAGTCGGAGGCGTCCTTCTCGGTAGCCTTCTTGATGGCACGCTCGATGGTGTCCTTGGGCATGTTGGCAGCCTTGGCGTTGTGGATCAGCACGCGCAGACGCGGATTCATGTCGGGATCCGGACCACCGGCCTTGGCAGCTATGGTGATCTCCTTGCCGATACGGGTAAACGTACGGCTCATATTGCCCCAGCGTTTCAGCTTGCGGGCCTTGCGAAATTCAAATGCTCTTCCCATTTTGGATGGTTAGCTATATTTGTGTTGTTGTGTATTGTTGTGTTTTACTCGGTGAGTATGTTTGTCTTCGGGTGTGTGAGGAGAGTGGACCTCAACGCAGCTCGGCACCCAGCTCGCGCGCCAGGGAGGCGGTGATCTTGGTCATCACGGCATCGATCTGCTTGTCGGCCAGTGTCTTCTCCGGGTCCTGGAGGGTGATGGCCACGGCGTAGCTCTTCTTCCCCTCGGGGAGCTTGTCACCCTCATAGACGTCGAAGAGGCGCACGTCTCGAAGCAGCTTGCGGTCAGCCTTGCGGATGACCTCCTCGACGCGTTGGAAGGTCACATCGCGGTCGAGCAGCAGAGCCAGGTCGCGTCGCACACCCTGAGTCTTGGGCAGCGGGGCGAAAGTCACCGTGTGGCGAGAGGCAGCCTTGAGAAGATTATCCCAGTGGATGGAGGCGTAGAAGACCTCAGACTCGATGTCAAAGGGTTTCAGAGCGGCACGGGAGAGCATTCCGAGCGAGGCCAGGCGTTTCCCTGAAGGGAGGTCCAGGTCAAGTCGGGCGGCGAAGATGTCGTCGCGGCTCTGGGTGGCACGCAGGGAGTCGGTGTCGATGCCGACACGTCTGAGCAGGTTGAGCACCACAGCCTTCAGGTCAAAGACGCTGACGGGGCGCTCCGTGGAGTTCCACGATGCCGTCTCGCGGGCGCCCGTCATCCAGATTCCCAGGCGAGCCTCCTCGTTGAAGGGGGCAAGGGGATTTTCAGCGGTAGACTCCTTCTGAGGATCGCGCTCGTAGACATTACCAAACTCATAGAGGCGAAGATCGGCGGCGCGACGGTTGATATTGTGGGAGAGTGACTCCAGACCGCCGTAGAGGAGAGTGCGGCGCATCACCGACAGGTCTCCGCTGAGGGGATTGATGACACGTACGCATCCCTCGGCGGGGAAGAGGGCGTTGCTCTCATAGTAGGAGGCGGCGGAGAGGGAGTTGTTGAGGATCTCGCTGAATCCCTCGCCGCTCAGCTGCTGGCTGAGGAGCTCCTGAAGCTCGTAGGAGAAATCGGTCTTCCCCTTGACGGAGAGGGCGGCCGTGGTGCGCTCGGGCATCTCCACATTATTATAGCCGTAGATACGCAGTATCTCCTCGACTACGTCGCAGGGACGGGTTACGTCGACGCGATATAGAGGCACACGCAGGCGCAGATGCTTCTCGTCGGCACCGGGCTGCACATCGAAGTCGAGGGCACGCAGGATAGTTATGACCAGCTCGCGTGGCAGGCGCTTGCCGATGAGGGAGGCGCAGTAGTCGAGAGAGAAATCCATCTCGACGGGGGAGACGGGGTTGGGGTAGACGTCGACCACATCGCCACAGATGCGCCCACCGGCCAGGTCGCGGATCATGACGGCGGCCAGACGGGCGGCAAAGACTGTGATGGCGGGGTCTGTGCCGCGCTCATAGCGGAAGGAGGCGTCGGTGCTCAGGCCGTGACGACGGGCCGTGCGGCGCACGGAAGTGGGGTTAAACCATGCGCTCTCGATGAAGATGTCGGTAGCCGACTCGGTGACACCCGAGTCCAGGCCGCCGAAGACACCGGCGATACAGAGGGGGCGCTTTTCGTCGCAGATCATCAGGTCGGCGGCGTTGAGCTTGCGCTCCACACCGTCCAGGGTGGTGAAGGGGGTTCCCTCCTCGCATGTGCGCACGATGATGTGATCACCCTCTACGTGAGCGAGGTCGAAGCAGTGGAGCGGCTGACCGAGGCCGAGAAGTATGAAGTTGGTGATGTCGACCACATTATTGATCGGGCGTTGGCCGGCGGCCACGAGGAGGTCGCGGAGCCACTGTGGAGACTCGGCCACCTTGACACCGCGGATGGTGACGCCGCTGTATCGCGGGCAGAGCTTGGAGTCCTCCACGGTGACGGTGACGGCACCCTCGGGGGAGTCGACGCTGAATGATGAGGCGTCGGGGAGATGGATCTCCGGGATCCCGGCTACCGGGGCACCCTCGGCATCGCGGGCCGTCATCCAGGCTTTGAGGTCGCGCGCCACACCGTAGTGGCTGGCGGCATCGACGCGGTTGGGGGTGAGCTCCACCTCCAGGCGCCAGTCACTCTCAACGTTGAAGTACTCGGCGGCGGGTGTGCCGGGAGTCACTCCGTCGGGGAGCACCATGATGCCGTCGTGCGACTCACCGAGGCCTATCTCATCCTCGGCGCAGATCATGCCGAACGACTCGACACCGCGCATTTTGGATTTCTTGATCTTAAACTCCTTGTCACCATCATAGAGCACCGTGCCGATGGTGGCGACTACGACAGTCTGGCCGGCAGCCACGTTGGGGGCACCGCAGACGATCTGGAGAGGTTCCGGACCGCCGACGTCAACTGTAGTGACGTGCAGATGGTCCGAGTCGGGATGGTCTACGCAGGTGAGCACCTTGCCGATGGTGAGGCCGCGCAGGCCTCCGCGGATAGTCTCCACCTCCTCGACCGTGTCACACTCCAGGCCGGTTGAGGTCAGGGCCGCTGCGAGTTCGCGCGGGGGCAGTGTGACGTCGATGTAGCGTTTGAGCCACTTGTATGAAATATCCATATCGTGTATGTATGTGTACTGAGCTGTATGCGCCGGACCCCGTCCCGGCGGGCTATGCGGGGTGTATTAATAGTGCAAAATTAGCAAAAAATAGGGAGAATCAATACGAAAAAGCGCAGAAACGCCCCTATAATGTGCGAGAATGTGCAAAATATTTGCGTGCGTGGTGGGGAATTTGTAAATTTGGGCACTCAAAACTCCATATGAAGATACATCACGAAGGTACAAATATACTGATTCTGCTGCTGGTGGTGCTCGTGGCGCTCAATATACCGGTGTGGCTTTTCCTCCCTCCGGTGATCCTCCCGGCGGTGCTGACGGGCATCTCGGTGCTGGTCTATATGTTTGTGTTCAACTTCTTCCGCTGCCCGAAGCGCACCTATCGCGGCGACCGCCGCGACCATGTGGTCAGTTCGGTCGACGGGCGTGTCGTCGTGGTCGAACCGACTTATGAACCGGAGTTTATCAAGGGTGAGGCCCTGCAGGTGTCAGTGTTCATGTCCCCCTTCAATGTGCATGCCAACTGGTTTCCGGTCGACGGCCGGGTAGTCTACGTGCGTCACCATAGCGGGCGCTTCCTGTCGGCCTATCTTCCCAAGAGCAGTACGGAAAACGAGCGGAGCACTATCGGGATCATCTGCTCCAACGGGCAGAAGATCACCCTGCGTCAGGTCGCGGGAGCCATGGCTCGCCGTATCGTCACCTATGCCCACGAGGGTGAGGAGGCGTCGATCGATGAGCATCTCGGATTCATAAAGTTCGGCTCCCGTGTCGACATTTACCTGCCGATGGATGCCGATGTGCTTGTCTCACTGAACCAGGTCACTCGCGGTGGCGTTACCCCGATAGCGCGCCTGCGTGACGATAAAACCGATCCCCGATGAATCCTGTCAAAGCCAATATAGCCAACGCCGTGACCTGCTGCAACGTGCTCTGCGGGTCGCTGGCCATCATGTTCTGCTCTCTGGGTCCCGGTGAGTGGGGTGGGATGCAGTTCTGGCAGTGGGCCTGCCTGGCGATAGGTGTCGCCGCCGTGGCCGACTTCTGCGACGGCCTCGTAGCCCGTGCCATCGGAGTCAGCGGCCCCCTCGGGCGTGAACTCGACTCCCTGAGTGACCTGGTGAGCTTCGGTGTGGCTCCCGCCATGCTCCTCTTCACCTCGCTGCGCGCGGAGGGCGACATGGAGTGGTGGATGTGGCTCGCCGTGATTCTCCCGGTAGCCGGAGCCGTCAGACTGGCCAAGTTCAATATCGATACCCGTCAGACCACCTCTTTCCTGGGGCTTCCGATACCGGCCAACGCCATCTTCTGGATTGGATACGTCCGGATGATGCGTGCCGACGCTGATTCCTTCCTCACCGAGTGGTGGAGTGTGGTGCCCTCTGTGGTGCTTCTTGCAGGTCTGATGGTGAGCGAATTGCCACTTTTGGCGCTGAAATTCAAGAATCTCTCCTGGCGTGACAATGCCCCGCGTTGGATCCTGCTCTTGGGAATCTTGACGCTACTTCTGCTGTTTGGCATGTCGTCACTGATGTGGATAATCGTGTGGTATATCTTTATATCCGTGTTGGCCCATCTGTCGCAGCGCGGCTGATTGGGCGGACTCCGGAGTGGAATTGGCATGATATATGCTCGTAAAGGGGTGTTAAGTAGCAAGAAGGGGAGTGTGAAATAGAATAATTGATATGAGTGGATTTTTTATATTCCTTATAATAATTGTGGCGCTATGGCTCCTGTGGCCCATTGTGACACGATGGATCCGGGCCTGGGTGATGCGCAAGTTGCAGCGTCAGGCCGAGGACTATATGCGTGCCGCTACCGGTATGCCCCCGCGCGATGGTAGCAAACGCTCCCGCGAGGGTAGTGACAAGAAGCGACGTGAGAGAGGCGCCGGCGAGGCCGGAGCCTCCGCCACCGGCTACTATTCACGTCAGCGGCGCGCACGTTATGACCGCAACGAACCCCTGATACCGAAGGAGTATGCCGTCGACGTGGAGTATGTCGAGATCAAGGAGTATTCCGAATCGGTCAATATCGGTCCGGAGGGGGAGAAGAGAGAGACTCGGGAATGGCATGAGTCGCAGGTGACTGATGTCGAATGGACCGAAATCAAGAACCACGCCTCATGACGACCGAACCAACCCCCATCACCGCGCCTCAGGATGAAGCCTCGCGAGCCGGATCCACTCTCTTCGTGACGGACCTGGACGGCACCCTGCTCAATCCCGATGCCCGCCTCTCCGAGGAGTCTGTGCGGCTTCTCAACGAGGCCATAGAGCGCGGAGCGACTTTCAGCGTGGCTACGGCCCGCACTCCCGCCACTGTGGCCGATATCTTCTGCGGAGTCAATCTGCGTCATCCCCTCGTGCTGATGACCGGCGCCGTGATATGGGATCCCGTCACACGACGCTATTTGAAGACACACTTCATCCCCGAGGAGAAGGTGCGCGAGGTGCTGGATATGTATCGCCGCGAGGGATTCCCGACATTCATCTACACCCTCGTGGACCATCAGATAAGGGTATACCATATCGGACCCCTGAACGAGGCTGAACACCGCTTCATCAACCGCCGACTCGATACCTCCTTCAAGCAGTTTCTTATACCCGAGGATGGAAATTCGGAGCTTCCCGAGCGTCTCGACAATGTCTTGCTCCTCTACTCGATGCAGCCTGCCGAGAAGGGTGAGAGGACTTACAGCCACCTCCACCGTGTGGAGGGGATATCCCCGATGTTCTATTATGATATTTACAACGAGGGGATGGGTTGCACGGAGGTGTTTGCCGCAGACGCCACGAAAGCGATCGGAGTGGAGGACCTGCGTCGTCATCTCGGGGCGGAGAGGGTAGTGGCCTATGGTGACAACCTCAACGACCTGCCGATGCTGCGCGTGGCCGATGAGGCGGTTGCAGTCGAAAACGCCCTCCCCGAGGTCAAGGAGGAGGTCGACAGGATCATAGGGCCCAACACTTCCGAGGCCGTCCCCCGGGATATACTTGGATCAATTCATAATGCATAATTCATAATGCATAATTGGGTGGATGCGATCAAGCTGTGGACGGGAGTATGAGAGAGACAGAATATGATGTAATTCATAATTGCTATAGAAAAATAATTATGAATTATGAATTATGAATTATGAATTAAAAAAGGGTGGCACTCGCGATTTACGAAAGACAACGACTCGGTAAATACCTCTTCTTCGTGGTGTTTGCCCTGGCTATTATCGTTTTCCTGCTGGTGTCAAACAATCTGGTGCGCCAGCTTGGAGAGCAGGAGCGCGAGCGCATGGCCATATGGGCCAGTGCCACGGAGCGCCTCGCCAATGCCGAGGCTGACACGGACCTGGAGTTTCTCTTCAATATCATAAGTCAGAACAACTCCATCCCGGTGATGGTAGCCGATGAGGATTTCAACATCCTCGACCATCGTAACTTCAAGCTCCCGGAGCCTGACTCCGTATCCGGTATAGGCCCCTCAGACCTGTCGGAGCGTAACCGTGTCTTCCTCGTGGAGCGGCTGCGCAATGCCGCCGGGGAGCGCACACTGGCATGGCTGGCCGAAAACAATGAGCACTTCATCGCCGTCAAGGTCTACGACAATACCTATCAGTATATCTACTACGAAGACTCGATCCTGCTTCGCCGCCTGAGTCTATATCCCTACGTGCAACTCGGGGTGATGCTCGTGCTCTGCATCATTGTCGTGGCGGCCGTCTTCTACACGAAGCGGGCCGAGCAGAACCGTGTGTGGGTCGGTCTCTCCAAGGAGACAGCCCATCAGCTCGGCACACCGATCTCCTCGCTGATGGCCTGGACACAGTATCTGGAGGCTATCGGCACCGATCCGGAGGTGACGCGCGAGATCGATAAGGACGTCAAGCGCCTGAGCACCATCGCTGAGCGCTTCTCCAAGATCGGCAGTGTGCCGGAGTTGCAGCTGGACTATCTCAACGACACCGTCTCCTCCTCTCTCGACTACATGAAGAGCCGAGTCTCTGATAAGGTCAACATACGCATGAACCTCAGCGAGGATGACCACGGCGTCTGGCTCTCGCGCGCCCTCTTCGCCTGGGTGATGGAAAACCTGACCAAGAATGCCGTTGATGCCATGGAGGGGGAGGGGACACTGACCATCACCACCGGCCAGGAGAAGGATAAGGTCTGGATCGAGGTGCGCGACACCGGCAAGGGGATCGCACGCAAGAATTTCAGCAATGTCTTCAATCCCGGCTTCACCACCAAGAAGAGGGGGTGGGGGCTGGGCCTGACACTGGTCAAGCGCATAATCGAGGAGTATCACGGCGGACGAATCTTCGTCAAGGATTCGGAAATCGGCAAGGGAACCGTCTTCCGTATCGAACTTCCGAAGGAAAAGTCGGCATAGTGTTGTAATAATCCCCGATTTTGTGTTATAAATATATAACGTTATTGAAAAATGACGTTATAAAAACGGAAACTAACGACTGACATAACATATGACACAATCCTCTGCCTCCACCCGCACACCCCTACAGCAGACCGGCTCCTGGCTCTACTGGGTGTTGCTGGTGATTATGCTGATACCATTCGGTGCGATCTGGGGTGTCAACGTGATAACGGCGCCTGTGGCTCTCTTCATCGGCCTCGTGTTCGCATTTATATTCGGCACGCCACATCCGAAGTTCAACAAGAAATTCTCCAAACTTATGCTCCAGGCCTCGGTCGTAGGTCTGGGATTCGGCATGAATATCGAGAAGTCGCTGCAGTCCGGGGCCGAGGGTATGATCTTCACCATAGTCTCCGTGATTCTGGTTATGGTGGTCGGCGTGTTGCTGGCGCGCTATATGCGCATTGACCGTAAGACAGGCTATCTCATATCAGCCGGTACCGCAATCTGCGGCGGCTCCGCTATCGCGGCCGTCGGGCCGGTCATCAAGGCGAAGGAAAACGAGATGGCGGTCTCCTTGGGTGTGATCTTCATACTCAACGCTATAGCCCTCTTCATCTTCCCCCCGATGGGCCACTGGTTCGGGTTGACACAGACGCAGTTTGGCACCTGGGCCGCCATAGCCATCCACGACACCAGCAGTGTCGTCGGCGCCGGAGCCGCCTTCGATCAGATGTATTACCCCGGTAGCACTGAGGCGTGCGACCTGGCCACGCTGATCAAGTGCACACGTGCGCTGTGGATCATACCCCTGGCCTTCTTCACCATGTGGTATAACCGCCACGACACCGACGGCGAGGGTAAGGCGAAGGTCAATATCCCCTGGTTTATCCTCCTCTTCGTGCTGGCGATGATCATCAGCACCTACACTCCCGAGTCGATGATGCCCGTCATGGGAGGGATATACAGCGGTCTCGTCATAGCTGCCAAGCAGTGTCTCGTGGCCGTCCTCTTCGCCATCGGCGCGAGCCTCAGCCTGAAAGTCATCCGTCAGGTCGGTGTGCGTCCCCTCATTCAGGCCGTCACCCTCTGGGTGATGATCGGCGCCGGATCCCTCTTCGTCATAATGTATCTCTGACGATCGGGGATTGAGAATCCCCGATCGTCATCCACCCCACGTTGCTTATCGCGGCCACTCTTGCTTCAATCTAACTTCTTTCACTTCCCCCTCATCTATGGCAAATAAACAGATTCCCTCCACAGTACGCCGTCGCCGACGTCAGCCCCTCCCGGCTCCCGACCTGCACCAGATGATCGACTCCATAAGACGCTCCATGGCTCCGGTCACCGGACTCATGGGCCTCTCCTCAGTCGCAGCCGGGTGTATGGGAGCCATAATACATGACCACTTCCAGTGGTTGCAGGCCATACTGTGTGCCATCTTCGCCTTCCTCCTGCAGATGACGAGCAACGTCATCGGGCGCTACCTCGGCTTGCTCAACCATTTCGCCCTCTCCAATGACGGTTTCGACGATAAATGGCGCAGCAGGATGCTCATGGTCTTTCGTGAAGGTGGCTGGGCACTGTCGTGTCTCACCTTCCTGATTGGGCTCGGTATCATAAGTATGGCAGGATGGTGGAGCATAGTTCTGGCAGTGATCATACTCCTCCTCGTATGGCTCGATATCGCGCCCCCCTTCACACTGGTGCGCACCCCCCTGGGTATCGTCGTCACTTTCATCCTCTTCGGCCCCGTATGTGTGGTCGCCACATCACTGGTGCAGACCACCACAGGTATGATCGAGGTGTCACGTGACGCCGTGCAAAATACCCTCCTGCTGTCGTGTGCCGCCGGCCTGATGGCCGTCAATGCTCATCTGAGCTTCTGCTACCGCTCCTATCTCGATGATCTGCGCCACAAGCGCCACACCTTCACCGTCACCTTCGGCCGAGGCACCGCCCGCCGCCTCTTCCTGATCAACGGATTTGCGGCCTACGGTGTGCTCTGGGCCTCCTTCTACACCCTGGAGATACCCCACATCACCCTGCTGATGATCCTGCCGACCCTGTGGCTCATATGGAACGGCTGGTTATGGTGGCAATACGGTCACGGCGACCACGATCGTGCTCTGTGGCTCTCACGTGCCAATCTCAGGGGAATCCTCACCCTGTGGGTGATCCTCAGCATCATCGTATGGATCCTGCTGCGCAGCGCCCGCTTCCCCACCCTCTAAGCCATCCCCAGAAGCCATTCATGAGCAGCCACCATAGTCTCAATCAATCAGATTGGCCTCTGTTCTGCGGACATACTCCGCCTCAACAAGAGTCGAAATCTCGTCGCGTTGATCAAGTAGAGTGGTATATAAACGTTGACTATCCATATATATCTGATTTAGTGGTACAAAGATACTGCAAACTCCACTAAAATGCAAATTCTTCTCCTCTAAACTCCACTAAAATGCAGATTTTCCTCCTCCAAGCCGCGATGCGACTGCCGGCCTCTCGCCTCCCGGAGGTCCCTCAATTATCCAATCCTCAAGCCCCCGGGCACGGGAAGAAAAATTTGCCCCGATGAGATAGACAGCCCGCGAGTCCGGACGATGACGTCCCGCATAATCCCGCTCATGTATCTGCTGAAGCGCCTCCCGGGCCGAACCATTATATTTGAATTCGAAGATATAGATATACCTGCTCGTCTCCACCTCAAGATCCGTACGACCTTTACTGGTATGCCGTTCCACCCGCGTAATGGCTCCTAACAACGTAAAAAGCAAATACACCGTGTTTTGGTAAAGCTTTTCATTATGTTGCTCATACGGGATGTCTTTCAGCAAATCCTGAATACGCTCCATAAATAGTTCCGGCTTCCCATCCAAGATGAAGTCTTGGAAAATGAATATGCTGAAACGGTCATTATTATCCGCTACACGAGGCAGATAAGCCGGCAACAGTTCATGAGCGAATCCCGTCTCGACCTCATGATTCGGGAAATGCAACTCGTACCGCTTACGCTCGCTGTCATAACTCTTGATGGTGAGATAACCGGTCTGAAACAACAGCGATACCGGATTGCGCGAATCAAGACCCACTTCCCTAAGTTGACCCTCCGTGCACCACTGGGAATCGAGAGAGGGGAGAAGCATATTATTCTTACGGATACGGTTTACCAGAAAAGTCGGAGTCCCCGTCTGAAACCAATACGAATCCAGACTGCAAGAGTCAAGCGCCTTAAGCACGCTGAAAGGATTATAAATTTTCGGGCCCTTGCGAGTGAAAAGATACCCGTCATAAAAGCGGCGCAACTCCTTGAGACTATCCTCATAAGAAAGCCCCAGCGCCTCCCCCAGCGCACGAATGCCGGAGGCGAAGCCCGTGGTCAACTCCTCTTCAGCCCATCCGCATATCCCCCCGTATCGGTCATCCAGAGATATGTCATTGAGATTATTCAGATCAGAGAAAATACTAACCTTGTTAAACCGCGCCACACCCGTGATCAAGGCGAACCCGATATACGGATCCATAGTCTTCAGCATACCGAGAAACCCCTTGAGGATGGCCTGGTTGTTGTCAAAAAGCTCCCGGTCATCCTCGATTCCCAAAAGAGGCTTGTCATATTCATCCACAAGGATAGTGACCTTGCGGCCCGTTTTATTGTGGGCCGCAAGTATAAGCGACCGGAAACGAGAAGCCAGGCTTGGAGACTTCTGCAGGACCCCGTATTCCGATTCATATTGCGAGAGAATCGAATCAAGAATATTAGTCAGACCATCCCGATCCATATAATTCTCCGCATTAAGATCAAAATGAAGCACAGGGCGAGGAGTCCAGTCTTCGGTCAAAGTATCCAGAGCAAGACCCCGGAAGAGGTCCCGCTCCCCCGCGAAATAAGCATGGATGGTACTAAGCAAAAGACTCTTGCCGAACCTCCTCGGGCGAGAGAGAAAATAATACTGGCCCGAAGCGATAAGACGATAGATATAAGCAGTCTTATCGACATAGACGTATCCCTCCTTACGTATCTTAGAGAAGGTCTGAATCCCGATAGGATATTTCAGAGAGGTATGGAATAGAGCATCGGCACAGGTCATAAATCATCAAATCATTAGAGACATGCAAAATTAATAAAAATCACATCCCCACGCAACCAACCGACACATTTTCTCCCCTCCCCACAGCAAAACCTCCCAACCTCCCGGCAACATAGAGCGGGTCAAGCCCTACTCCTCCAGGGCGGCAGGCGCAGCCGGACGAGTCCCCTCCTCCAAAAGCTCCCCGCTCAGAGCAGCGAAGCTGCGATCACCACCCCATCCTCCGGCACGCGGACAGAGCGAAGAGCCACCGCCTTCACCACAGACTCCGTCTGTTTCAGCCGGGCCAGATCCACCGTAATCCGGTGTCCCTCACCCGTAGACAAAGCCTCCGAAAGCTCCGGCGTCAGCGCCCTGACAGCCTTCAGCGCCCCACTGATAATCAGATCCAGCCCCGGCACCTTGCCGTCATAAGATACAGTGACCGTGGTGGGAGTGACCTCCTCAAAAGTGATATTCACCGGCACCTGAATAGTCTTGATCAGAATCTTCTTGCTGAAAGCGATGCGCAGTGTCTTTTCTCCGGCCTTGGAGAATTCCAACGTCTGCCCGTAATGCTTCTGCACATAAGCAGTCAGCTCCTCAAAAGTAAGTTTTATTTCCATATTCAGTTTTTATAAAAGAACAAATTCTTCGGTAAGACAGGCACACCTTGCCCGATACTCAGAACAATTTAAGATCCTCATCCCTGACCGGCCCAAACCACGACTCCAGACGCCGGCGAGCCAGAGCATGCGTCTCCGGAGTGATATAATCCCATATCTTATAGAGGACGAGAGCCAGAGCCCCCCAATCATCCACGAACCCACCCACGAGAAAATCCGGGATAAGATCCGTAGGCAAGATAAAATACCCCAAAGCCCCGATCACCCGAGCCTTATCAGCCAGAGGCAGGCAACCGCCATTAAGCGCATAATAGAGCAGCAAGACACCATAAACCGTCTTAAGCCCCGCCTTCTTAGCCACCTTCCCGATTTTTTCAAAAAGCTTCGGCGCACTATAATTGACCCCAAAAGAGGGCAAACTCGAAAGAGTCGGTTTCATAATCATTTTCTTGAGAATGACCATATATATGCATTTTCTACAAGAATCGGGAGGGGAGGGATTCTACAAAGGCATGAGATGACCAGAAATCAAAGGCGTCACTAATTTCCTTTTCCGAATATTCAATACCTTTGGCAACCTTTCTTAGGATATTACCCGGTTCGTCAGGGCTCCCTGGAACAGTATTAAGTGTGGACCACCCTCTGTTGAGGAACGATCATCGTAAATTTATTCTAAGTAAGTGCGATGTCTCCTCACAGAAAATCTTTCACCATACTCACTACTCTTCGAAGTAGCTTCGTGGCAATTTATGCCTATACAATGAAGTCAATAAAAGGCGATGTGGCCCTAGTGTTACTTTGGTTCATTCTGTAAATCTTTATTTACTCAAAACTGTTAAATTGGGTAATTATTACCTAATTGTTCTAGTATATCATTATGGGTCTCCTCAGAAACGTAAAAAACGCTACCATCTGATAATGTGTATTCCACACCTTCTACATAATTCTCATAGTGAACTACTATTTTAACAATATGGTCCACATTGACGATAAGCTTAATATCTACTCTGCCATCGTTGTATTCCCAGCCTTCAATCTCTATGAATTTCGCCATTTGGTTTGTTTGTTAAATGAGTTTAATTCGGATAATTTCCCCAATAACGGTAAATGATTGTCAAACCTAAATTAGATTTTAGAATAGTTCTCGTGCATAAGTAAATAGTACCATTTCATTACGGCAAAGAACGCAGAGTAGGTGGCCTGAAGCACGTTGCGATCATAATAGGCTCCTAAATAGCTATCAGACCGTTTGGTGATGAAATGACTATTATAATTGGTCATATTACCTAAGAACTTAAGTAGGTATTTAGTCTCTTGGTTACAGATATCGAAAGGAACTAAAGGATTATCATAATCATTTACGGAATTTCCTTCCTTATCCTTTTTCTTGTGACACTGATCGCATAGATACTTGATACGTGAATTAAATGAATCTTTTGTATCACTATCGACTTTGATAATGTCAGTATCATTTAGACGTTGTAGAATATTTTCCAAAATCTTTCTCATGCGATTGTAGGGATCATAGGAAAGCGAAGAGTCTGAATATCGCTTAACGATTTCATCCATAATAGGCTTTAAATCGGAATCAAGAAAGTTTTCAAAAAATAAATTATTGCATTCTTCGTGGGCAATGTAATAATTGTAAAGATTTCTCATGTCGGAAATTATTTTCTTAATAAGGTTGTCTACGCCTTTACCTTTAGAGAAAACACGGCCTTGACTTTTTATCTCGTTTACGGTAAGCTCGAATTTATCCATTTCTGAGTTGGAAGAATAGATATACATAGGTATATCTATATTGCTACTCCTAAGCAGATTTAGAGCGTCATGCACGGCTTGGTCAGTGACTTCGCCGTCCTTCGTAATTCCGCGAAGATCAAAGACTATGCCATGATAAGAATGGATATTATGAAGCTCAGCCTCAAATTCCTCGTATGAAGAGACTCCCTGAACGGATAGACCCTCCTCATTAGCATCGCTGATATCATCAAGAAAGATTTCGATAGACTCCTTTAAATCTTTTCGGCAATCCGGCTGAATGGGTGCGAAAAAATCATCAAGCCAAAGTATTTTAAATTTTGGATTACTCATTGTGTGAATATTAGTTTATAGATTACACCATTTTTATCGTTGTAGAATTCTACGTCTCCACCCAGTTGTTGCATAGTCTTCTTAAGAGAATACATACCGGTTCCGGTATGACCTTGGGTACCGTGATAATAGCCGTGATCGAAGACCTGATTAATATCTCCCTTAAATGGAGTACCATTATTTGAGATGGTTATATAAAGAAATTTATATGATTCCGTAATATTGACAAATATTTTCTTATCCGTGAATGATTTATCCCTAAATGAGGATGTGCCAAAAGCATGAGTTTCTATATTTTCTCGGATATTGGCAAGCACGTGATTTAAAAATTTATCTTTGTCTGTTTTGATACGAATAAATGATTTTTCATATTCATCAATATATGTAATTACAG